>NZ_JBGUAV010000078.1:0-528 GCF_041821005.1 Halalkalibacter sp. AB-rgal2 | reverse complement strand
AAGAAATCAAACCTTTATCCTTTGAAGAACGTTATCAAGTACGGCTAGAAAAAAGTCGGCCGATTCTTGATGCTTTTTCGGCATGGCTTCGTCAGCAAACACCAAAGGTGTTGCCGAAAAGTGCACTCGGACAAGCCATTAAATATTGTCGCAATCAATGGGGAAAGCTAGAAGTGTACTTAGAGGATGGTCGATTGGAGATCGATAATAATCGAAGTGAACGATCGATTAAACCATTCGTGATCGGCCGAAAAAATTGGATTTTTGCCAATTCACCAAAAGGAGCCAAGGCAAGTGCCTTAACCTATAGCATTATTGAAACAGCGAAGGAAAACGGACTAAATCCTTATCACTATTTGAAGGTTCTTTTCGAGGAGCTTCCTAACTTGGATACGACTAATGAAAAAACAATCGATCAGCTACTGCCTTGGTCCGAAACTCTACCAGAGCATTGTTATGTGAAAACTGATAACTAGATTTTACTATAGTCCCCATCTTGGCCATAGGTGGGGACTATTTGACGCTTAC
>NZ_JBGUAV010000077.1:0-544 GCF_041821005.1 Halalkalibacter sp. AB-rgal2 | reverse complement strand
GCAAGCAAACCAACAACCACAATCAGTTCTTCAACTTCTTGGATAATCGATTATTGGTTAAAGAAGACCCTGTGTTTTACAGGGTCTTTTTTAGTTGAACGTTCAAAAAATTACACTCTTAATCTGCGAAATGAATTAAATGAATGAAAATTTACCCGTGGCAAAAGATTTATAAAAAACCTAAAAATTTTTAAAAATAGTTAAAAACTATTAAACAATACTAAATATCGGTCGATATAATGAATAAGCGTAAAGTGAGAAGTGATTACGAGATATTTCTTGCGGAACGCTTATACTTAACCAACCACAAGGACGTGGGCGGTAACACACTCAAGGAGGAAGTTATATTATGATTATTAACAACAATTTACCTGCAATGAATGCACACCGTCAACTTGGTGTTAACCAATTTGCTGGTGCGAAAGCTCAAGAGAAATTATCTTCAGGTCTTCGTATTAACCGTGCTGGTGACGATGCTGCTGGACTTGCAATCTCTGAAAAAATGCGTGCGCAAATCCGTGGATTAGACCAAGCTAGCCGTAAC
>NZ_JBGUAV010000076.1:0-590 GCF_041821005.1 Halalkalibacter sp. AB-rgal2 | reverse complement strand
TATTGGAAGGTCTTAATAGTTCTGTTATCTCAAATTTCACTCTGCCACCATTACTATATCTATTATTTGACTTAGTAGAATATTTAATGCCACCACTCATGACTTCTTCGGGCGAAACATAATGTTCGTGATTTTCAGTCAAATATGCATGATACAAAAAGTTACTCAAGTATCTCACCTACTTAATATTTATTTTCTTGGAACATAAGGAAAATGTGAGCTTCTGGTTGGATCGTCTAGGTTTTCAAATACCCTATGACTTCCAGTCGGTGTATCAGGTGTACTGATATTTCCGTCAAATTCTTTATAGTACTTAGTTATTCTGTTTGGATTCGGATTATTAGGATTTGGCCAGTTTGAATAAGCTTTATCAGGATTAGTCATTGTGTCTTGCCTTAACTTGGCTACATCCACATCTTCACCATATTGTGACCTATTGGGAGTAGATGGTCTACTTGAGTCATATATATGTTTTTCAGAATGTGGGTTGACAAAGTCTTTAGGATTGCTACCACCACCTGGGGTTGTAGGTACTGGAGCCCCTCCCTTACCCTTAGGAATTCGACTAAATGCATTTCTTCCTAGCTTTT
>NZ_JBGUAV010000075.1:0-652 GCF_041821005.1 Halalkalibacter sp. AB-rgal2 | reverse complement strand
CTTAAACGACCACCTGCTAAAGCAGGTGGATTTGGACATAAAATGTCTACGACTAAAGTCGTTTCATAAGACTGAAGTCATCTTAAAGCCTCTGCTTAAGCACACTAAAATTTGACTAAACTCATTCTTCAATCGTGAATATGTCGTTCTTTTCTTCATTGAATTGGTTCGCAATATAATTTCTGATTGTTTCTTCATCTACCGTTCCTACCGTGGCACAAAAATAACCCCTTGCCCATAAGTGCTGGCCCCAATATTTCTTTTTTAATTCAGGAAATTGATCCTGGAGAAGCCTTGATGATCTCCCTTTTAGATACTGCATGATTTTACTTGGAGCAAGGCTTGGTGGACATGATAACAATAAGTGGATGTGATCTTTTCCAACACTTCCTTGCAAGATGGTGATTCCTCTTGCTTCACACCCTTGTCTGATTAATTCTCGTGTTCTTACCGCAATCGGACCACGTAACACCTTGTATCTATATTTTGTTACCCAGATGACATGAAACTTGATATCAAACACTGCATGACTATTCTTCTTATATCCGTCCATACTTTCACCTCACACCTTAAGTATGGACATCGAGGCATAAGGCTAAAAGCGTATACCGTCTAAAGACGGTGGAGTTAGACCACGTGTTTGGAAATTAAA
>NZ_JBGUAV010000074.1:0-680 GCF_041821005.1 Halalkalibacter sp. AB-rgal2 | reverse complement strand
GGTTTTAATTTCGCCCTATAAGGGCACTTTACTGACTGCCCCCTAAAGGGGACTCTAAACTGACCGTCAACCGTTCACTTCTATTACTTATCTTTAAATGGATCAACATATTCTCTCTTCGTCATATGGTCTCGTAGTCGATCCTCTGCTTCTTGATTACGAATATAGTTTTCAATTGTTTTTTGGTTTAATCCCACCGTACTCACATAATACCCTTTTGCCCAAAATGTGCGATTCCCATGGTTATACTTTAAATTCGCATGACGATCGTGGATCATCAACGAACTTTTTCCCTTTAAGTAGCCCATAAAATGCGACACAGATAATTTAGGAGGTATCTTTACTAACATATGAATGTGGTCCTTCATGGCATGTGCTTCGATGATTTCGACATCTTTCATTTCGCATAACCTTCTTAGGATTGCACCTATATCTTTTCTTAATTTTCCATAAATGACTTTCCTTCTGTACTTAGGTATGAATACTATGTGATACTTACAATTCCACCTCGTGTGTGATAAACTATTGTCACTCGACATGAGTAGGTCTCCTTTCGTTTTATAGAAGTTGGTTTGACGGCCATTTTCTATTATAACGATTGGAGATTTTTTCTGTCACTTTACCACTCTAGAAGTTTTATTTTCACACGTGTAGAACACGTGGTTTTAAACCCATATAAT
>NZ_JBGUAV010000073.1:0-690 GCF_041821005.1 Halalkalibacter sp. AB-rgal2 | reverse complement strand
GCTCATCTTCCAAATCATTCGTTGTCGATTTTGGTGGGAATTTTTGCTTCATGGATTCATCAATCTCATAAACTGATTTACGAAGTTTCTTTGAACGATCCATTAATACCTCTTTGGGTGATTTTTGATTATAACGTGCTCTTGTGTGGGTGGCATCTACAATGATGGAATGACTTTTTATGATTTCTTTTTCCACCGCAATTTCCACCGTTTTATTGATTAACATGTCTAATAGATTTATGTCTTTTAATCGTATTTTACGAAATTTGGTTAACGAACTAGGTTCAATAACGGAGTCCTCTGGAGCCATGCCGAGAAAATATTTAAAAGACATATCATATTTAGAACGTTCCACAATATCTACGTCTGATAAGTCAAAGATTGTTTTTAAAAGTAAATATTTAAACATACGTATCGGATCAATCGCATTCCGACCATTCGTATGACAGTATTTATCGTGTAATTCATCGTACACAAAAGAAAAGTTCACCAATTCATTAAGTCGTCGTAAGAAATTATCCTTTGGTACAATCAAATCATAAAGTTCTGAATATGGACTTAACATCATCGATTCTTGTTTTTGAATCACTTTAGCCACCCGCTTATACTTAATGCTTTTATTGTAACTAAAAAAAGATATGATTCCCATAATAAATCGAGGAATCATATCTTTTATGGACTTTTTCAGTG
>NZ_JBGUAV010000072.1:0-704 GCF_041821005.1 Halalkalibacter sp. AB-rgal2 | reverse complement strand
AAAAGTATCGAGGCTGGTATCAACGTAAAGACAATCATTGGGGATACGGCTTATTCAGAAAAAGGAAATATAGAATACACGAAAAAGAATGAAATCGATTTAGTAGCCAAGTTAAACCCTGCCGTTACACAAGGACAACGAAAAAAAGAAGATGAATTTGAGTTTAATAAAGATGCAGGAATGTATGTCTGTAAGGCAGGTCATATGGCCATACGAAAAGTTCGCCAAGGGAAGTCAGGTCTCCACAAAAACCCAACAGATTCATACTATTTTGACGTAGAAAAATGTAAAGTCTGTCCATTCAAAGAAGGTTGTTACAAACCAGGGGCAAAAAGCAAGAGCTATTCCGTAAGTATAAAATCAAATGAACAAAGGGAACAAGCAGAGTTCCAAGAAACAGATTATTTCAAACAAAAGTCGAAAGAACGTTATAAAATAGAAGCTAAAAATAGCGAATTAAAACACAGACACGGGTTTAAAATAGCAAAATCCTCGGGTCTAATTGGCATGGAAATGCAAGGTGCTATGGCAATTTTCACAGTCAATCTAAAACGGATAGTGAAACTACTGGATGAAAAGCAATAAAAGAATAGGACATATAACGATAAAAAAGCGACTTTTTAATTCTAAAATTGAATTAAAAGTCGCTTTTTTGATACTAACATAATAGACAATTGAAAATTCGTAAGTTTTTCAGTGGCCTC
>NZ_JBGUAV010000071.1:0-746 GCF_041821005.1 Halalkalibacter sp. AB-rgal2 | reverse complement strand
GAGTGGTCAAACGATCCCAGAATGGGTGTCCACTCAAGAAGGAGTTACACAACATCAATTCCATTACTGGCGTAGAAAATTGAAAGCAGAAATGAACCGATCCGCGGATTCTTCTCAATTCGATCATCATGGGTGGACAACATTAGAGGTTTCCTCGATGAGTACGAATCCAGCTATTGAATTAAAAATGGATGATCTTTCGCTTATGATACCTGAAGATGTGAGTGAACAACATCTCTACCGTGTTCTTAAGGTGTTGAGAAATGGATGATCCACCATCATTTGATCGAGCGTGTTTATTTGGCAAAGGGAAGTACGGATCTACGTAAATCCATTGATGGCCTTGCCGCCATTGTACAAGAAAGCTTTCAGCTTGATCCGTTCTCGCCTTGCTTTTTTGTCTTCTGTAATCGCAAGCGCGATAAAATCAAAATCCTTCATTGGGAGCATAATGGCTTTTGGCTTTATTACCGTCGCTTGGAAAAAGGGACGTTTCCTTGGCCAGAAGACCCCTCTTCCTCTCCACAAATGATTAACCTTCGGCAATTTCGCTGGTTACTAGATGGCCTCCCGATCGATCAAAAAGCCGCACACCCCAAAGTAACGGCAAAATCCGTTATTTAAGCCCCAATAAGGGAGAGGTCATGGTATAATAACGGTATGAAAACCAATGATATGACCTCTCAACGTACAACTGAAGAATTAGAACAACGTGTTTCTTCACTTGAAGAACAAAATGCGGAGCT
>NZ_JBGUAV010000070.1:0-812 GCF_041821005.1 Halalkalibacter sp. AB-rgal2 | reverse complement strand
ACTCTTTGGTGGAGCCTAGCGGGATCGAACCGCTGACCTCCTGCGTGCAAAGCAGGCGCTCTCCCAGCTGAGCTAAGGCCCCTCTTCAACATTTATAATAAGTGGTCGGGAAGACAGGATTTGAACCTGCGACCCCTTGGTCCCAAACCAAGTGCTCTACCAAGCTGAGCTACTTCCCGATAAAAATGGCGCGCCCTGAGAGATTCGAACTCCCGACCTTTTGATTCGTAGTCAAACACTCTATCCAGCTGAGCTAAGGGCGCATATGGTGCCGAGGGCCGGACTTGAACCGGCACGGTAGTCACCTACCGCAGGATTTTAAGTCCTGTGTGTCTGCCAATTCCACCACCCCGGCAGGACTTCTTTTAGAAATAGAAGAGCGGAAGACGAGATTCGAACTCGCGACCCCCACCTTGGCAAGGTGGTGTTCTACCACTGAACTACTTCCGCAGTATAAAAGTGCGGGTGAAGGGAGTCGAACCCCCACGTCATAAGACACTAGATCCTAAGTCTAGCGCGTCTGCCAATTCCGCCACACCCGCATATAAAATCACCTTAAATGGTGAGCCATGAAGGACTCGAACCTTCGACCCTCTGATTAAAAGTCAGATGCTCTACCAACTGAGCTAATGGCTCAAATCAATGCCGGCCAGAGGACTTGAACCCCCAACCTACTGATTACAAGTCAGTTGCTCTACCAATTGAGCTAGACCGGCTTATAATGGTGGAGGATGACGGGATCGAACCGCCGACCCCCTGCTTGTAAGGCAGGTGCTCTCCCAGCTGAGCTAATCCTCCAAATATTTTGTTTA
>NZ_JBGUAV010000069.1:0-932 GCF_041821005.1 Halalkalibacter sp. AB-rgal2 | reverse complement strand
TCAACTGGAGCTTCCTCTATTTAATGAAGTCGAGATTTCTGCTGACCCTAAGGTCGAAGAGCCGACAGTTGAAACGATTACGTATCAACGTAAAAAGGCCAAGGGTGAGCGTGATCTCAAATTAGAGAAGCTCCCTAAAGAAATGATCCACTATTCATTACCTGTAGAACAGCAGGTTTGTTCGTGTTGCCAAGGGGATCTTCATGAAATGACAACGGAAGTTCGTCGTGAACTAAAAGTCATTCCAGCGGAAGTTAAAGTCGTTGAACACGTTCAATCGGTCTATGCGTGCCGACGCTGCGAGCGTGAAAGCATTGAAACACCCATCGTGAAGGCGAACATGCCCAAACCAGTGTTTCCAAAGAGTTTGGCCTCACCATCAGCTATGGCGTATATCATGAATCAGAAATATGTAGAAGGTCTACCATTATACCGCCAAGAACAACAATTTGCCCGATTAGGTGTGTCTTTGTCACGCCAAACGATCGCGAATTGGGTGATATATGGAGCGACTACGTGGCTACAACTCATCTTTGACCGGATGTATCAGCTATTAATGGAACGGGATCACCTTCACGCCGATGAGACCACGTTACAAGTGCTTCGTGAACCGGGCAGAGCCGCCACCGCGACTTCGTATCTTTGGCTCTATCGCTCTGGTCAAGGAACATCACCGATTGTCCTGTTTGATTATCAACAGACACGAGCAAGTAAACATCCGAAAAAGTTTCTATCCCCTTTTAAAGGGTATCTACATGTGGATGGTTACGCTGGCTATAATGGGATTCCAAACGTGAAGCTTGTGGGCTGTTGGGCTCACGCTCGCCGAAAGTTTGATGAAGCACTCAAAGCGTTGCCTGAACAGGAACGAACGAAAGATGTCCTGGCCAAACAAGGGCTTCAATTCTGTAACCGACTCTTTGCGATTGAAA
>NZ_JBGUAV010000068.1:0-1009 GCF_041821005.1 Halalkalibacter sp. AB-rgal2 | reverse complement strand
CAGAAACCGTTCCCCTACTTTTTCTTTCGTTTTAGGCACATACGTTTCTTCGTAGGCATGACATCTTTCCATAAGATAGTCATTGAGTTCGTCCAGATCGCTTACCTGAGGAACTGGAACCAAAAATTGTGATCGTGCGGTTTGAACTAGTTTTTCCACTTGTCCTTTTTCGTTTCCTTTTGCAGGGGCGCAAAACTGGGCATCAAAAAGATAGTGGGAACGAAACTGAGTGAAAGCCTCCTGTTCTTCACGTTTTTTTCCTTCTAGTACTTTCTTTACAGTTGTTTTCATGTTGTCATAAATAATCGTTTTTGGGACACCTCCGAAATAATCGAAAGCATCTGCATGACCTTGAAATAAAGCTTCTTGGCGCTGATGTGGAAATACTTTCACAAATATCTTTCGACTGAATAAAAGTCTCAAACAAAAAAGTAAAACTTTCGTTTCAATCCCATTCAAAATGATGGAAACTTCTCCCCAATCAAATTGAGCAAATTCACCTGGATCAAATTCCAACGGAATAGAGGAATTAGGGGCTTCCTTAAGCTGCTTATAGTGGCGTACAAATCGGCGAATGGTGGACTCACCACCTTTAAAGCCATATTCATTCACCAAGCGTCTGTAGATTTGAGCAGCTGTGTGACGCTGTTTTAAAGGGGCGGATTCATCGTCTGTTAACCACTGAATAATTATCGGTTTAACGGAATCGACGACCGGATGGGCAACCGGCTTTTTTCGTTGATACGTTGGAATGTCAACCTGATTTAAGGCTTTTCGAATGGTTTGTCTTGATAATTTAAGATCTTTTGATAATTGTCGAATCGAACGACCTTCTTTAAAGTACAATTTTCTGATAAGCTCTATATTAGCCATCTTTAACATCCTTTTTTCCTCCCTAATCATTTAAGTTCTCGCAAACTCTATGATAAGGGAAATGGTGTTAAGGGTGGTCAACTTTTTGATTAGCGAATTGTACTAAAGTGGTCAACTTTTATTTTAGCGTTTACAA
>NZ_JBGUAV010000067.1:0-1017 GCF_041821005.1 Halalkalibacter sp. AB-rgal2 | reverse complement strand
ATAACTAGAGCGGCACTGATTTCTCCAATTCCAGGAAAGCTAATAAGTAGGTCGAATTCAGGAAGTTTTTTTGCTTCGGTTATCATCTCTCTAGAAATTCGTTCTTTTTCCTCTAATAGGTGAAGGAGCTGTCGTGCATAATACTGTACCTTTTGAGTATGAACGCTACTTTGAGACACGGCTGGATAAGAAGGTTGTGCGTAGTTCATAATGTCTACAGCTTTTTGTTTCGCGTGAGCCTGTGGTATGTTCTTAGTTGTGTGGTTAACTAATAGGTTTTTAATTTTCGTTATGCTAGAGCTGAGAACGAGAGCTGGATGAGGAAACAGCTCAATGAGCGCCAATGCATACGGTGTGAGTCTGCTTGAGAAAAACTGTTCAAGCTCTGGAAAACTCAACTGGAGGGCGTTGTGTAAGTACATGCGCATACGCTTGATCTCCTCTCCCCTTCTATTTCTTGATAAAAGCGTGAGAGATCTCGAAGGTTTTGATAGACGTCAGATTGATGTACTTTTTCTTCTCTCTTGTGAAGGTGATGAGATTGCGCTAATACGCGCGCATCGTGTTTATCCGTTTTCCAACTTCTGAGCGTTCCTTGTTCAAGTTGTTTTTTAGCTGCCAAAGGATTCAATAGACAATAAGGCAACTTATTCTTTTGGCAGAAAGATTCGATTGGTTTGGAGTAAATACCTGTTGATTCGAAAACGACCATCATCTTCCCAGTAAGGCGTTGAATCTTATCAAGTAACTGTTGAAACCCATATTGATTATGAGCGATCTCTCCTTCGTAAATACATGTTTGATCTTGATAAATAACGGCATAGCTTTTCCCTATTGAAACATCTAAGGCCATGATAAACTCCATATTTCCCCCACTTTTCTAAGCTTTGAAAGTTCTTCACTTATTCATTCCGATTCTAATTTCCTATACACGAGCTCTATGGCCCCAACATACTTAAACCTGATTCAAAAATGAAAGTGAAGAAGCCCTGTTTTTTATTCGGATTCGTAATCCCT
>NZ_JBGUAV010000066.1:0-1038 GCF_041821005.1 Halalkalibacter sp. AB-rgal2 | reverse complement strand
CGTGCTGCTGTATAATACTTCACCTTATAGCCTTGATTAATCGCTTCTTCTCCTAGTGCAATTGATAAATGGGACTTTCCAGTCCCCGAATTTCCTATGAAGACAACATTCCTTTTCTGTTGAATATACTCGCCTTGAAAGATGTCCAAAATACGCCTTTTTTGCACATGGGGGGCCTCCTCAAATCGAAAGGAGAGGAGGTCTTTGCGTACTGGGAATTGGGCCTTCTTTCGAGCTAACTCTTTCTTCTTCACATCTCTTTCAGCCACTTCAATGGATAATAAATGAAATAGAAATTCTTCATAAACAATTTGTTGTTCATTTGCTTCTCGCAAATAAGTATCAAGCTGTTGGCGTATGGCTGGTAACCGTAACTTTTTTAGATACTCGTCCATTTGATAACGGATTGTATTCAGTGTAAATACCTTCCTTTCTGTATTAATTGATCATACGGGCTAAATGCAGGAGGCGTGACAGAAATCGCCTGTTCCGTCTCATATCTGATAGCCACAGGCTTCGCTGTTGTTGGCTGCGTCATAAGGTAGAGATAGTGTTTAACATGATCAGCCGTAAATAACTGCTCTTTGACACAGCTTTCCACTGCCCGTTCTACGGTCTCTATTGTGAACTCTCGATGAAGTTTCAATAGTTTAATAAACTCTTTTCCATGCCCATATTTTGATAGTGTTCTCTTATGAAATTCCTGATAACATAAGGGGAGTTTCGTTCTCCGAACGGGACGGGCGTGCTGGATTGCCCTGGGCTTTCTCTCCAGCTCATCTAAATAATGATCCACCTCAAATATCTCTTGGAACTTTTCGTATGAGCGCTCATGTTTGGCAACACAGTCACCATCAATTCTTATCTCAATGTGATGAACATATGCATAGAGTTGGGCTTTTTTTCGTCCTGCATACCTAGTTGGGACGGAATAAGTATTCGTTTCGAAGTTCACAAGCGAAAGACTGTTGATGGTTGCTTGTACCTTTCTTGCACAAGGATGAGTACCTATCATCGGTAAGAGATGCTCCTTTTCTT
>NZ_JBGUAV010000065.1:0-1058 GCF_041821005.1 Halalkalibacter sp. AB-rgal2 | reverse complement strand
CGGTTTGTCAATCTAACTGCGACACTTCTTCCCAAAATGCTTCGTGTGAAGTTTTCCAGCCAAGACATTTCCTTGGTCGATGATTAATTAAATATAAGGCTAACTCTAGTTCTTCTTCAGTAATGAGAGATAGATCCGTCTTTTTTGGGAAAAATTCGCGTAAAAGACCATTGGCATTCTCGTTTGTTCCACGCTGCCAGGAAGCATATGGATCAGCAAAATAAACCAGCATATCCACCTGTTCTTCAATACTTGAATAGCACGCAAATTCTTTTCCACGGTCAACCGTTGAAGTCTTGAAAACACCTAAGGGATACTTATCAACCATACTTAGGATAGCCGTTTCCATGGATGAAGAACTTCGATTTTTCATCTTTACTGCAAGATACATCCGTGTTTTTCGCTCTGCGAAGGTAGCTAAACACCCTTTGCTTTTTCCACGACTTGAAACGATTGTATCAAGCTCCCAGTGACCGAATGTCGTTCTTTTCTTTACTTCTTTTGGACGCTGATTAATCGAGGTTCCAATGTTGAATCGTCCCCTAGTTTCAACAGGTTTTTGACGTTTACCTTTGTGGCGAAGCACAGTGAGATCCGACTTATTTAATAAACCTTGATAGAGCCAACGATAAATAGTTTTAAACGAAAGATTTAGTTCAGGTAGGCGGCCAATAATCTGTTCTGGAGACCATGTTAATTGAAGTTTCTCTTCAATAATCTCGGCTAGATAAGCAGACCATTTCCCCTTTGGTTTACAGTCTTTGCGACGCTCCACGTACATTTGTTGAGCCACTTCACTAGCGTATTCTTTTGTGCTGTTTCGTTTCAATTCTCGAGCAATAGTCGAATGATGACGATTGAGTTCTTTCGCCATTTGCCTAGTAGACCAACCTAGTTTTTGAAGGGCTTCTAGTCGTCCACGTTCAAACGTGGTAAGATGGGAATAGCTCATGATAAACCTCCGTGTAAGGGTTGTGTGGTAACTTCATTTTACACGAAGATTCATGGGCTTTTTGTTTTTCTTTTTAGGTGTCGCACTTAATATTACAATTCGTCTT
>NZ_JBGUAV010000064.1:0-1249 GCF_041821005.1 Halalkalibacter sp. AB-rgal2 | reverse complement strand
GCATTAAGTGATTTCTTTAAAAATACCTGCTAGTATGAGTTATTCCTTCATTCAACAAACGGGAGGTATCGTATTATAAGGTCAATCAGAACTTTATTTTCTGGTTGGCCATTTTTAATGGTTTAATGAGGGTAGCCGGGGTAGGACGCTCGGGCGCGTGGGACTCGATCCCGTCCGCAATATTGTCCACCCCCTACTTGTAGAAACATGTTTGAGGCTGGTTGGGACATGGATCCCGTATAACAAGCGAAGCTGTGATACTACAAGGTAGGTTAGGGGCACCGGCAGATGGGGGATTTCTTCAAAAGAGTTTTCGGTAGTGGATAGGTTACACTCAATGGACAGATATTTTAGGGTCATTTTTCTGTTGAAGTTTATTTATCCTTAAAGTTCGTTTATAATAAAAACAATAAGGACAAAAAGCAGGTGATGAATGTGAAACCAATAAAAATTGATCATAAAGACATTAAACAAGCCATTCAATCTGGTGAATTATATTTCCAAGTCGGTGAGCGAAAATATCTACTAATGGAGGTTGAAGATTTGAAGACCTCCGATTGTTACGAAGTAACAGACACCGAAGAAGAAAATCAACTACTTCAAGCCTTAGAAAATGATAACCCTTTATTGTCCGAAGAAGAAATCAATAAAATGTTAGGACAGTAGAGTATGGAAATTAAATGGAGAAGATCGGCAATTCAATCGTTATTGGATTTAGACCAATGGAGAGAGACAATTGAATTGCCACCTATTGCTGGGTATCTTAAAAGGATCATACAGGCATACTTTAAACGTCAGGATTTTTCAATCTATATTCCCGGTCGTCAGGTTCTTATCCGCAAAATGCCTGTTGATCTTAGAATGGTACTAGTATCTGTTGGGAAGTCAGATCCATATAAAGTATTTTATCGAATGACAAGGGATCATGTTGAAATATTTTTAATTCGGCATCCACATCAAAAACCATTATAAATAATCGTAACGATTATCAGTGGTCACATTTTGGTCACACATTACAGAAAATCAGGCGATATTCCCGGTTATCAGCAATAAATTAAAATACCCTGAAAGCCTTACACGATAAGCTTTCAGGGTATTTTCGGTAGACTGAGGAAATTCTCATGAGGCTCTTGACAGGGTGGAGGTCATTGGTTCGATCCCCATACGGGTCATTGGGTGCCAAACCCGCGAAATCCTTCTGGAACAGGGATTTCTACGAAAACATCACTTTTTTAAGTGGTGTTTTTTT
>NZ_JBGUAV010000063.1:0-1415 GCF_041821005.1 Halalkalibacter sp. AB-rgal2 | reverse complement strand
GGTTACCCCACCGACTTCGGGTGTTACAAACTCTCGTGGTGTGACGGGCGGTGTGTACAAGGCCCGGGAACGTATTCACCGCGGCATGCTGATCCGCGATTACTAGCAATTCCGGCTTCATGTAGGCGAGTTGCAGCCTACAATCCGAACTGAGAATGGCTTTATGGGATTGGCTTCACCTCGCGGCTTCGCTGCCCTTTGTACCATCCATTGTAGCACGTGTGTAGCCCAGGTCATAAGGGGCATGATGATTTGACGTCATCCCCACCTTCCTCCGGTTTGTCACCGGCAGTCACCTTAGAGTGCCCAACTAAATGCTGGCAACTAAGATCAAGGGTTGCGCTCGTTGCGGGACTTAACCCAACATCTCACGACACGAGCTGACGACAACCATGCACCACCTGTCACTTTGTCCCCCGAAGGGGAAGACTCTATCTCTAGAGCGGTCAAAGGATGTCAAGACCTGGTAAGGTTCTTCGCGTTGCTTCGAATTAAACCACATGCTCCACTGCTTGTGCGGGCCCCCGTCAATTCCTTTGAGTTTCAACCTTGCGGTCGTACTCCCCAGGCGGAGTGCTTAATGTGTTAACTTCGGCACTAAGGGCATCGAAACCCCTAACACCTAGCACTCATCGTTTACGGCGTGGACTACCAGGGTATCTAATCCTGTTTGCTCCCCACGCTTTCGCGCCTCAGCGTCAGTTACAGACCAGAGAGTCGCCTTCGCCACTGGTGTTCCTCCACATATCTACGCATTTCACCGCTACACGTGGAATTCCACTCTCCTCTTCTGTACTCAAGTCTCCCAGTTTCCAATGACCCTCCCCGGTTGAGCCGGGGGCTTTCACATCAGACTTAAAAGACCGCCTGCGCGCGCTTTACGCCCAATAATTCCGGACAACGCTTGCCACCTACGTATTACCGCGGCTGCTGGCACGTAGTTAGCCGTGGCTTTCTGGTTAGGTACCGTCAAGGTGCCATCCTATTTGAATAGCACTTGTTCTTCCCTAACAACAGAGCTTTACGAGCCGAAACCCTTCATCACTCACGCGGCGTTGCTCCGTCAGACTTTCGTCCATTGCGGAAGATTCCCTACTGCTGCCTCCCGTAGGAGTCTGGGCCGTGTCTCAGTCCCAGTGTGGCCGATCACCCTCTCAGGTCGGCTACGCATCGTCGCCTTGGTAAGCCGTTACCTYACCAACTAGCTAATGCGCCGCGGGCCCATCCTGTAGTGATAGCCAAAGGCCATCTTTYAGCGTTYATGCATGCGCATAAACGCTATCATCCGGTATTAGCACCGATTTCTCGATGTTATCCCAATCTACAGGGCAGGTTGCCCACGTGTTACTCACCCGTTCGCCGCTAACTTCAAAGGAGAACAAGTTCTCCCTAAAGTCCGCTCGACTTGCATGTAT
>NZ_JBGUAV010000062.1:0-1568 GCF_041821005.1 Halalkalibacter sp. AB-rgal2 | reverse complement strand
TGAATCAATTTCATAATTTAAACCCTTAGTCTCACAAGGCTTTCCAGACACAAAAAAAGGAGTACCTCCCCAAAAGTCGAATTAGTTAAGTGACCAAACAAAACTACGACTGGAGGAAGACTCCCTTATGACCATTATACGACAAGGAAGCCTATTTGACCTGCAAGATTTATACAATTTAGAACCTACCCACCGTTTTGAAACGGTATTTTCGTCCATTGAAATCGATCCTATTTTGGCTGTTGTATCGAAAAAATCCTTGTATGGCGCGCCTGTTCAACTTAATTATGCAGCGATGATCTACTCACTTGTCGCTAGAGTTCTTGAACGTATTCCAACGATAAAGGATCTGATTAAACGACTCAAATATGACTATATGTTCCGTTTAGATTGTGGGTTCCTTCTTTCTGATGCGATTCCATCTGAAGCTTCTTATTCGAGAATGCTTACTAAAATAGCGGAATCTCCTGTTCTTGAACGTGTTCAAGAAACGCTCATCCTTCAAGCGGTGACGGAAGGATTTATCACAGATGACACCATTGCCATTGATGCGACTCATATTGAAGCTCGTGACCAGGCACCATCCAAAGAAGAAAAACCTAAACCTAAATCTAAAAAACGCGGGCGCAAATCCAAAGAAGAACAAGAAAAATGGCTTCAAGAACAAGCGGAACGAGAAGAAGCCCTTCCGATTTTCGAGAAAAAGATTGAAGCCCAACTTGGTGTATCTTTAGCCGAGTTACGTTCTGCTGTTCCTCTTGACCCTAAGTGGGGCATCAAGAAAAATAGTGAAGGAAAGAACGTGTTTTGGTTTGGCTACAAAGGACATTTCGCTGTTGGAACGAAAAGTCAGTACATTCTTCAGTCGTTCTTTTCCTCTGGAAACCTGAATGATGGAAAAGCGGCCATCCCTTTATTAAAAGGAATGCAAGAGCGTCTTTCTGAACTGCAAATTTCATTTAGTACCCTTGATGCAGGTTATGATTATCCGGCTATTTACCAACAGATTTACCGAATGGGAGCGCAATCCGTGATTGCTTACAACAAGAAAAATGAATCTGAGCTAGAAGGATTTGATCAGCACTTTGCCCCAACCTGTGTCCGAGAACACTCGTATCGATACGATAGTTACGATGCGACGTACGAGACATTAAAATACACACGTCCGAAACAGTGTGAAGACTGTCCTTTGGCAAGTGACACCTTATGCCAGAAGGTGTATAAAGTGAAAATCACAACCGATTTGCGACGCTATACAGCCCCAGCTCGCGGTTCAAAAGCATGGAAAACGATTTATAAGCAACGAAGTGCAGTAGAACGGGTGATTGCTTATCTCAAGGAATTCTTCCAGTTAAATCATGTTCGCTATCGTACAGGAAAACGGGCCAAGGTACATTTTGATTTGACGCATTTAGTTTATAACGCAGCGAAGCTTGCGTGTGATCGTATAGCTAAATCCATGGACAACAAGGAGAACATGCAAGTAGCTTAATTCCATTTTAAAAAACGCTAAAAGCATAATTGGATTCGTGTAACATTCATGAACTAAGCTTTATGAAATTGATTCA
>NZ_JBGUAV010000061.1:0-1842 GCF_041821005.1 Halalkalibacter sp. AB-rgal2 | reverse complement strand
GGGGCTGTCTCAAAAGCCCTAAAAATAAAGCCTGATGAGGAGTTTTGAAACTTCTCATCAGGTTTTTATTTTTGTTTCTACTATTTTGGTCTTGCGAGCGACTGTCTACCATCGCTCGCTTCCTCATATTATGTGCTAGGGCAATTAATCCTAGCTCTATATATACTTTTTCTTTGCCTCGAAGGTGGAGCCTTCGAAAGCCAAGATTTTGTTTGATATGACCAAATACGCTCTCCACATCGATTTTTCTTTTTTGGTAGAGCGTTCGGCCTTCTTCACTATTTAACTTTTGATTTTGTTTCGCTTTCAATTCTTCGTAAACTGGATTGTAGTGAATCTGGCGATTCCCTTTTGCTTTTGTACAATCAGCTTTAAATGGACAACCCTCACAAGACTCACATTCATAAATTTTAAAGTCACGAGTATATCCGTACTTATCTGTCTTTTTACTATAACGTTTGAAAACAACCTTTCGTTGGTTGGGGCACCAGTAGAAATCATCCTTCTCAACATAATTCCAATTATGAGGATGGTACACTTTCTTTGAAAAGGATGCCTTTTGTTCTTGTCGAAACGTGTTATAGGGGATCAGTGTTTCGAATGATTCTTCTTCCATTGCGACATAATTTGATTCACTACCGTAACCAGCATCGGCAATTAATGTATCTGGCAATGGGACCCCACTTACTTTTAGAGCTCCAACATGCGGTTCAAGACATCGTGTGTCAGTTGGGTTGTGGTGAAGTGTATGAAAAAGAATAAATTGATTTTGAGTTCCAACTTGCCAATTGAAACCAGCTTTTAGTTGCCCATTGTTCATATGGTCATCTTTCATACGCATAAACGTTGCGTCATGATCAATTTTTGAATAACTATTGCGCTCGCCAAAGAGCCCAAAAGCTTCCTCATATTTTAAAAGACGAGGAAGGTAATCGGTTGTTACTTTTCGATGTAGCTTTTGGAGAGGCTTTGATTCTCTTTTTTTAATTTTCTTTTCTTCTCTACTTTGAGTATTTTCGATTTCTGCTTCTTTTTTCTGTAATTCCTCTTCAATGGATTGAACAACCATTTGAAGAGCCTCACTAGAAATACGTGGCTTTTCAAACGTGGCATCTTCTTGTTTGATCTGAGCTGTATCGACTTCAATCTGTTCTTGGATAGCTTGAAGCATCTCTTCAATTTTAATTTGAAGTTTTTCCTCATAGTTAATGATGCTCTTTTTCCAAACAAAGGAATACTTATTGGCATTGGCCTCAATTTTAGTTCCGTCCAGAAAATAAGACTTCCCGTCTACATAGCCCTCTTCAATGAGTAGACAAGTTAGCTCTGAAAACACGGTTTCAATTAACGGCTTTAACCGTTCAGAGCGGAAACGGTTAATTGTTCGAAAATCGGGAGTTTGTTGAGCCGCAATCCACATCATTGGGAGATTTTCTTGTAGGGCCTTCGCGATTTCTCGGCAGGAAAACATCTTCTGCGTATACGCGTAAAGTATAATTTTGGTCATCATTTTCGGATGATAAGCAGGTCGACCACCACCTTTATAAGCTTCGAAGAAAAGATCATCATTTAAGGAATTGACCATGTCGTTTACCACACGAACGACGTGGTTGTCTGGAATTAAATCGGAGAAATCCATAGGAAGAACTAATTGATTCATGTTATACTGTTGGAAAGTAGCTGTATGGTTACTCAAAAAAATCGCCTCTTTCATTTAATTTGTTTAGTTGTGGTGACTTCATTTTAAACGATTGGGCGATTTTTTTGTGTACTTTTTTAAATTAATTATGGAAAAAGGGCTGCCCATAAAGGTCATTTAATATGACCTTTTGGGACAGCCCC
>NZ_JBGUAV010000060.1:0-1915 GCF_041821005.1 Halalkalibacter sp. AB-rgal2 | reverse complement strand
ATCTGGCACATACTTCTGCCATTCCTCTAATATCGGTGGATGACGCACAATCAGTACATCACAGCTCACTTTTTCACCGTATACAAGCATAGATACTTGGTCTCCATCCAATAACTCTCGTACCTGTGGGTTCATCTCCGTCGCTGAATTTAAATCATAACGAGATAGCTGAACCAATCCTGTCCGTAGCCCCAGCCTTCTTTGTGCCTTGATTTCCTCTACATTTGACATGTTTGTCCCACCGAGTAAACGGAACTCTGATGCGATGATGACGTCAAAATGTCGTCTCCCATTCGGCTTATCCTCTCGTTTGGGCCACATTGGCTCCGGTACCGGGAACGGTCGCTCCTCTTGTGGAAATTGATAATATAACGTCTTTCCACTTTTGTGATACGTTTCATACTGATCAACGTATTCTTTACGCGCTCCCATAAAATAACCATGATAGCCAAATGTAGAGTTTCCTGTTAATGAATGAGAAGACTGACGCTGAAAAGAGTATGGACCGGTTTTTAAATCCACAACGGCATCTTTACCAAATACTCGCTTTAATCTTTTTTTAAATTCACCATCTGCACCGAAACGAACAGAGTCCCAATAACCAATCTGCTTCAAGACCGGTTCGCGCCGAAACATAAGGGATGACATGTTCGCAAATAGGTATTCACCTGGTCTTCCACGACGATAGAACATTAACGTGTCAGTCGCACGCGCTTGCTCAGTTGTATTAGCTATTACTGAAGGGTTCGACACTAAATGTTTAACTTGATGTTCTATTTTTTCCGGATGGGACCAATCATCGGCATCATTAATCGTTACAAAATCACCTGTTGCCACTTGTAAAGCTCGATTTCTCGCAACATAAGGACCGCTATTTGTATCATTTTTCAACAATTGAATTCGTTTATCTTTCTGCTGAAATTCTTCAATGATTTTAATGGTGTCATCTTGACTATGATCATCCACAATTAAAACTTCTATATGACGCCACGTTTGATTTAAAATCGATGATATCGTAGTCCTTAAACAATTTTCAGCATTATAAACAGGAATAATTATCGTCACTTTTCCAACCTGTTCATATGGTTGAATAGTTGTGTAGTTATTCACAACTAAGTCATCATACGTATAACCTGTTCGTTGTAAGTCCAATGTCATCATATCATGATTTTCGAATACTTGATTAATCAATCTTAACCGTTCATGAAAATCTTTTTTTATATTAGCTTTCGCTAAATACAAATCATCGTGATCCCCTTTTTGAAGCTGCTCATCAATCACTTGCTCAGCGTTTTCTTCCATACCCAACTGTAAGTAACATTCTGCCTCTATAATAGTGATTCGTCTTAAATTCGTTTTGTTTTTCTCACCTTCAGCGGCCTGTTCTAAAAAGAGCAAAGATTTCTTAGCTTCATCAACATTATATTGACTTGCAAACCATAATGCTAATTCCCATGCTGCCAATCGCCTTACATATGGGTTGTCAGATTTGTTACATAGTTGTTCTAGTTCGGCTAAAGCTTTCTTTGTGAAGCCTAACTCATTTAAACGATAGCGTACCTTTTTTATTTTCGGTTTTGCTTTTTTTATTTGATATTTTGGGTTAAGAAGCTCTTGAATGGACCTTTTTCTAATTGCTACTTTATAAGCTAGTTGAAGCCATCTGTATGCTCTCGATACTTGTTTATAAACGAAGCTTTGCTTTACAAGCATTAGTTCTTTTTCCATTTTTATTCTTTCTTGCTTATATTGATCACGTTCAGTTTCAAGTAATTGGATCGTTCTTTCAAGTTCATTTACCCGCTCTGTAGTGATTTGATCCTGACCTTTTTGATCCTTACTTTCATTCTGTGAACTATGACTCATGGTAAGCACCTCTCCAATCTCTGCTTATGCTGCCCATACCCGAACTGCT
>NZ_JBGUAV010000059.1:0-2018 GCF_041821005.1 Halalkalibacter sp. AB-rgal2 | reverse complement strand
ATTTAATGTTAAGTACTTTATAAAGCTACCGTATGTTAATTTAAACACCCAAATAGTTGTTATAAAAAATAAACCTAAAAGGTAAGAGAAATCTAAACGATAATTTGGAAATAAAGCATTCTTTACTTTCCACCACTTACTTCTATCAGCTATTTCGCTTAAAAAACTAAAGATATAACCAATAAAAGTTGCGACTGGAAGAAAGCGAACAAAAGAATTTTTCCCTAGCAATGGAGTAGTTAACCAGGGAATAACTAATGTACTAAAGGATAAAGCCTTCCTTTTATCAATCATAAGATCCCCCACAAGATACAATTATTTATCATGTATTATTATTCCCCATTGTTCAGAAGTTTTATTCCATTAAAAAAATGGCCCTTTAGCGGAACAACTTATTGTCACTCAACAGTTCCTTAATCGTTCTTTCAATTCAGATGTTCCACTATAAAAACACCCCTTTAGACAAAAATAATCCTAAAGGGGTAAAGCTTCGCAACTTTTTTACAAATGTCGCGACTTTATTTTAAATTTACATTTCTAAAAGAACAGCCTACCAACCTCACTGAATACGAGGACAAATTTACCGTTTAATTCAAATCTGGACTGACGGTTGGGTTGATATATAAGAATAGTTGGAAAAGAAGCAAGAGGCTGGGACAAAACCCAGTAAATAAAAAATAGAGAGGCGCTCATCCCAATGTTTGGGTTCGAGTGCCTCTCTTTATTTTTATACTCACTAAACTTTGCCGTTTATTTTTCTACAATCAACTATTTTTTAATACAAAAAGGACACCTTCTGATAAAATTAAAGTAACCACACAATAACTTACCGGGGGTGTCCTTATGTTTAAATATTATAACATGAATCAAGTTATTTTGCCTTTAGATTTAGAAGTAAAGCTTCAGGAAAATGATATTGCCTACACTGTAAATGATCTTGTGGAACAGATTCCTGATGAAGCCTTTGCCAGTTTTTTGCGTGAAACGGGCAACCCAGCTTACCATCCAAGAATGATGATGAAAGTGATTTTATGTGCTTACACACAATCTGTTTTCTCAGGAAGAAAAATTGAGGCATTACTCAAAGATAGTATTCGTATGATGTGGCTGGCTCAAGGATATAAACCGAGTTATCGTACTATCAATCGTTTCCGTGTTCATGAAGAAGTAAAGGAATTATTACGGCAGTGCTTCGTCCAGTTTCGCTGTCAACTTGTAAAAGATAAATTGATAGAGGAAGAAGCTATCTTTATTGACGGGACGAAGATCGAAGCGAACGCCAATAAATTTACGTTTGTTTGGCGCAAAGCGACGGAAAAATACAGTGCAGCTTTGGTGGAGAAGTCCAATCAAATGTATGATGAATTGCTAGAAAAGGAAATTATTCCGGTAATAGAACGGGAAGATCAGGAAGAACTATCTCCTAAAGAACTCCACGAGGTTGTGCAAAAGCTTGACGAGAAAGTGGAGGAATTTGATAAAAAAATTAAAGAAAGTGCAGAAGTAGAGGAACGTAAACAACTACGTTCGGAACGCAAAGGACCGAAACAGCACCTCAAACAGTTCAAAGATTTTTTGGTCCGCAAACAAAAATACCAAAACGACATGTCCATATTCGGAGAGCGTAACAGTTATTCCAAGACGGACCAGGATGCCACTTTTATGCGAATGAAAGATGATTACATGAAGAACGGCCAGCTAAAAGCAGGATATAATGTGCAAATTGCGACAGAAGGACAATATACGCTTGCATTTGATGTCTTCGCAAATCCAACAGATACACGCACCCTTATTCCTTTTCTGGATAAGATCGATAAAAGTTTCTTTAAGCTGCCCCAGTACATTGTCGCAGATGCAGGATATGGCAGTGAACAGAATTATGAAGATGTAATTAATCGGGAGTGCACCCCACTTATCACATATAATATGTATCGGAAAGAGAAGAAAAAGAGGTATAAAAATAATGACTTTAACTCCGCGAATTGGGAATATGATGAGGAAACAGATTCTTTTACATG
>NZ_JBGUAV010000058.1:0-2392 GCF_041821005.1 Halalkalibacter sp. AB-rgal2 | reverse complement strand
TGTATAGTGCAAAATAAAAGTAGAGAGAATTGCAAACAAAATCTTAGAGCCCTGCAATCTCATAAGATAAAAAAAGAGGCTTGCCAGCCCTATCAAAAAACTCTACCGTTAATGGTGTCTAATCAAAAAGGTGGAGGTTGAAAGGATGCTAGCAATGCCTGAAATTAATCATATCAAAAAATTAAGAAATGAGAAATCCCTCTCGATCAATGAAATTTGTAGGAGGACAGGTTTTAGTTGGGAAACAGTTAAGAAATATGCAGATGAGGACCAGCTCCCTTCGGAAAAGATTCCCCCAAAGTGTGGCATGATGTATACAGAAAAGTGGGGAGAGATCGTTTCTGATTGGTTAATGGAAGATCTAGCCCTGAAAAAGAAATTACGCCGAAACAACATAAATATCTTTGATGCTCTAAAAAAGCTCGGGTTCCCTGGCTCTTACAGAACGGTTTGTAACTTCGTAAAGGAGTGGAAAGAGAAGCGTTTGGATCAAGATGATACGTTCAAGGAGGAGTATGATCGATTAACTCATCCTCCAGCTGAAGCACAAATAGATTTTGGAATAACAGAAGTTGTTCAAGATGGCAAAGTCAAAGATATTCACTGCCTGATTATGAGCTTGCCATTCAGCAATGGAGGATACACCGTCCCGTTACCAGCGGAGAATCAGCAATGTTTCTTAGAAGGATTAAAAGGATTATTTCAACAGTTAGGGCGAGTTCCTAGAAAGGTACGGATTGATAATCTAGCGGCGGCTGTAGTCAGAGCCCGTGGGAAGCTTGGAGATACCGTATTTACAGAAGGATTTCAACTGTTTGCCAGTCATTATGGCTTTGAAGCTGAAGCGTGTAACGCAGGGAAAGGGAATGAAAAAGGTCATGTCGAGAATAAAGTGGGATACATAAGATACAACCACTTTACACCATCTCCTGTCATTAGGGACTTGAAGCATCTACAGGAAATGTTGGTTAAAAAAACGAAGGAAGACCATAAACGACCTCATTATAGCAAAGATGAGAAAATTCAAGATCTCATTGAGGAAGAAAAGAAGTACTGTCTCGCTTTACCAGAGAACGATTATCCTGTATTTAAACAAGAGACGGTAACCGCCAATAAGTATGGTGAGATTACAGTTGACGGGGAGCTCATTCATATTCCAACTAGCTATCAATATAGTCAATTAAGTTTAATGACTTACTGGGATGCTTACAAGGTCATTTCACCGCACGGTGAAATAGTGGGTGAAGGTCCACGTCCATACATGAATCAATCACGTGAGCTACCTTGGGCACAAGTATTAAAAATGTGGAGGTCTAAGCCACGCTCGATTGCCCATTCCAGGTACTCTCCTTACCTTCCGGGGAGAATAGCAAACTATTTAACGATCGATTCGATCCCCCTCCGAAAAGAGAGAGTGGAATGGTTACTGGGGCTCATCATGACTTATACAATGAATGAGATCGATGAGGAATTCTATGAGCTCCTTCCTGCAAGCGATCGATCAGCTGCATCACCTGAGGCTCACCCATATGGGGTGAATTGGCACATGTATGATGCTTTACGGCCAGACGCCCCTGTACTTGGCGGTGATCCCAAATGAGTCATCATCTAAAGGAAATGTGTAAGTCCTTACGTTTGGCCTATGTAGCCGATATTTACGAAAAGATCCCTTTTGAAGAGCCAAGTCAATATCTAGAAGCCCTGTTTCAACAGGAATTTGAACTTCGTGAAGCAGCAAAGGGCGAAAGACTTATCAAAAAAGCTACATTTATGAATGATAAAGAGTTAGAGAGTTTCCGATGGGGGAGCCAAGTAAAGTTCCCACCTCAATTAGACCAAGAGATGTTAATCCGCCTAGACTTTATTTCTCGTAAGGAGAATGTCATCCTAACGGGATCTCCGGGAACGGGAAAGACTCATATCGCAACTGGATTAGGGAGAGAAGCTTGTCGCAAGGGTTATGAGGTGCGTTTTTATCGAGTGGCGGACTTGGTAGAACTTCTCGAGAAAGCTTGGAATGAGGGGAAACTTCAAAGCTTTCGAAACAAGTTTAAGAAAGTAGATTTGATTATCCTTGATGAAATGGGTTATGTGCCTTTCAGTAAAGATGGTGCAGAGTTATTATTTCAGCTCGTTACAGACTGGTATGAGCAGAAGAGTCTTATCATCACTTCTAATTTAGAATTCAGTCAATGGAACCGCATCTTTGTCGATGCAAGACTAACAGCTGCCTTGGTGGATCGTGTGATTCACCATGCGCACATACTAAGTTTTTCCGGTGACAGCTATCGTGTCACCCATGCGTTATCGAATTACCCATCATAAAAATTGGTGCTGGCAAAGTTCTCGAATTTTCTTTGCAATATTATCAGATTTCTACTTGCAAAATACA
>NZ_JBGUAV010000057.1:0-2497 GCF_041821005.1 Halalkalibacter sp. AB-rgal2 | reverse complement strand
GGGAGGACCATCTCCCAAGGCTAAATACTCCCTAGTGACCGATAGTGAACCAGTACCGTGAGGGAAAGGTGAAAAGCACCCCGGGAGGGGAGTGAAAGAGATCCTGAAACCGTGTGCCTACAACTAGTTGGAGCCCATTAACGGGTGACAGCGTGCCTTTTGTAGAATGAACCGGCGAGTTACGATCCCGTGCAAGGTTAAGCCGATAAGGCGGAGCCGTAGCGAAAGCGAGTCTTAATTAGGGCGAATGAGTACGTGGTCGTAGACCCGAAACCGTGTGATCTACCCATGTCCAGGGTGAAGTTCAGGTAACACTGAATGGAGGCCCGAACCCACGCATGTTGAAAAATGCGGGGATGAGGTGTGGGTAGGGGTGAAATGCCAATCGAACTCGGAAATAGCTGGTTCTCCCCGAAATAGCTTTAGGGCTAGCCTCGAGGGAAGAGTCTTGGAGGTAGAGCACTGATTGGACTAGGGGTCCCCACAGGATTACCGAATTCAGTCAAACTCCGAATGCCAAAGACTTATCCTCGGGAGTCAGACTGCGAGTGCTAAGATCCGTAGTCAAGAGGGAAACAGCCCAGACCATCAGCTAAGGTCCCCAAGTATACGTTAAGTGGAAAAGGATGTGGAGTTGCCCAGACAACCAGGATGTTGGCTTAGAAGCAGCCACCATTTAAAGAGTGCGTAATAGCTCACTGGTCGAGTGACTCTGCGCCGAAAATGTACCGGGGCTAAACGTATCACCGAAGCTATGGATTGACACCGTTGGTGTCAGTGGTAGGGGAGCGTTCTAAGTGCTGCGAAGTCAGACCGAGAGGACTGGTGGAGCGCTTAGAAGTGAGAATGCCGGTATGAGTAGCGATAAGAGGGGTGAGAATCCCCTCCGTCGAAAGCCCAAGGTTTCCTGAGGAAGGCTCGTCCGCTCAGGGTCAGTCGGGACCTAAGCCGAGGCCGAAAGGCGTAGGCGATGGACAACAGGTTGATATTCCTGTACCACCTCCTCACCGTTTGAGCAATGGGGGGACGCAGAAAGGTAGGGTAAGCGCGGCATTGGATGTCCGCGTCCAAGCAGGTAGGCTGAGAAGTAGGCAAATCCGCTTCTCATAAAGGCTGAGCTGTGATGGCGAGGGAAATAATAGTACCGAAGTTCCTGATCCTACACTGCCTAGAAAAGCCTCTAGCGAGGTGAGAGGTGCCCGTACCGCAAACCGACACAGGTAGGCGAGAAGAGAATTCTAAGACGCTCGGGAGAACTCTCGTTAAGGAACTCGGCAAAATGACCCCGTAACTTCGGGAGAAGGGGTGCTCTATTAAGGTGAATAGCCTGAGAGAGCCGCAGTGAAAAGATCCAAGCGACTGTTTAGCAAAAACACAGGTCTCTGCGAAGCCGCAAGGCGAAGTATAGGGGCTGACACCTGCCCGGTGCTGGAAGGTTAAGAGGAGGGGTTAGAGTCACAGACTCGAAGCTCTGAATTGAAGCCCCAGTAAACGGCGGCCGTAACTATAACGGTCCTAAGGTAGCGAAATTCCTTGTCGGGTAAGTTCCGACCCGCACGAATGGTGTAACGATTTGGATACTGTCTCAACGAGAGACCCGGTGAAATTATAGTACCTGTGAAGATGCAGGTTACCCGCGACAGGACGGAAAGACCCCATGGAGCTTTACTGTAGCTTGATATTGGATGTTGGTACAGTTTGTACAGGATAGGTAGGAGCCTTGGAAGCGTGAGCGCCAGCTTACGTGGAGGCGTCGGTGGGATACTACCCTGACTGTGCTGACATTCTAACCTCGGACCGTGATCCGGTTCAGGGACAGTGTCAGGTGGGCAGTTTGACTGGGGCGGTCGCCTCCTAAACAGTAACGGAGGCGCCCAAAGGTTCCCTCAGAATGGTTGGAAATCATTCGTAGAGTGCAAAGGCAAAAGGGAGCTTGACTGCGAGACCTACAAGTCGAGCAGGGACGAAAGTCGGGCTTAGTGATCCGGTGGTACCGCATGGAAGGGCCATCGCTCAACGGATAAAAGCTACCCTGGGGATAACAGGCTTATCTCCCCCAAGAGTCCACATCGACGGGGAGGTTTGGCACCTCGATGTCGGCTCATCGCATCCTGGGGCTGAAGTAGGTCCCAAGGGTTGGGCTGTTCGCCCATTAAAGCGGTACGCGAGCTGGGTTCAGAACGTCGTGAGACAGTTCGGTCCCTATCCGTCGCGGGCGTAGGAAATTTGAGAGGAGCTGTCCTTAGTACGAGAGGACCGGGATGGACACACCGCTGGTGTACCAGTTGTTCCGCCAGGAGCATCGCTGGGTAGCTACGTGTGGACGGGATAAGTGCTGAAAGCATCTAAGCATGAAGCCCCCCTCAAGATGAGATTTCCCATGGAGTGAATCCAGTAAGACCCCTTAGAGATGATGAGGTTGATAGGTCTGGTGTGGAAGCGTGGCGACACGTGGAGCTGACAGATACTAATCGGTCGAGGACTTATCCAAGAAATT
>NZ_JBGUAV010000056.1:0-2505 GCF_041821005.1 Halalkalibacter sp. AB-rgal2 | reverse complement strand
TGTGACCGTCAAGAAAAATGTTACAGTTTTTGCTCATTAATTTGATACACTTTCCTGCCCAAAGATATTTTTACGATGTTTCATACGATAACTGTCACCATTTAAATGTATAATTTCAACACGGTGAACAATGCGATCTAATATAGCCGTAGTAATGGCTGGATCCCCTAATAACTCCCCCCACTCTTTCGGTGCTTTATTTGACGTTAAAACGATAGATGACTGCTCATGTAGATCGTTAATCAAATGGAAGAATAGGTTTGCTTCATGTTGATCCATGGCCATGAACATTAAGTCATCAATCATAACCAAATCGGCATCTCTAATTCGTTTTAATCTTGTTTGTGATTTGCGGGTTATCTCTTCGGTTTTTAATGCATGTACTAAATCACCCATTGAAGTGAAAATGACTTTATATCCTTCATAAATGGCTTTTATCCCTAGGCCTATGGCCAGGTGTGTTTTTCCCACACCTGGAGGACCTAATAATACTAGATTATATAACTGGTCAATCCATGTAAGATCACCCAACTGATTAAGTTGTTTCTTACTTAGTGATTGTTGCTCTTTAATATCAAACTCTTCCAGTGTTTTGTAGTCTGGGAACGTAGCCCACTTTAAACGTTTTTCCACCTGCTTTTCCTCTCGACGCTGTTGTTCATATTGCATAATATCAAGCAAAAACTTAGTGTAAGAAGTGTCATTTTGTTCAGCTGCTTTTATTAATTCTGTGAGATGATTGGATGTTTCGACGAACCTTAAGGTTCTCATTAGCTCTTGTAATTGATTCATTTGTGTCATTGAGAATCACCTTCTAATATAGAGTAATACTCGTCCATCTCTCTTTTTGATGCCTGGGTATCCATGACCCAACTGGAAGTCATCGTTGTGGGCTGTTTGATTTGTTCAGCGTTATCGGTTTGTGTAGCCTGTAACGGTCGTTGGCGTTTTATGTATCCAATGATATCGCTGAAATCTGTACCACTGTAAAGATTTCGTTTAAAACATTCTTCAAGTGCTCTATTAATAGTCATAGGATGATTGGTTTTAATAGAATTTACGATCAGTTGTAATTGATCACGAATGTAACGAGGATTCTTTTCTCTCACTTTTGATATAAACTCATAAGCTCGTTCTTTATGATCAAAATAGGTTGCCACTGTATCAATAAATGCCTCAATACCTTTTGTACGATCACGTCGGTGTTTTGGGTTTTGAATTAACTTGCCTTTTTCTAGTGATAGTTGATGCTCAGCCAAGATCTCTCCATCTGAACGACAAATCATAAGTTCTTCATTATCGATGACGCTAAGGTAAACCTCTTGGTATTGATTAAAACTTCCTAATGGAAGTGAGTATCGATTAGATAAATACCGGATGGTATTGTCCTTACGAATAGACCTTGATATACTATTAATAGTGTTTTTTTGAACATCAATGATGTTCGTGACTGGTTGTAAGTGTTGTTTTTCAAGGGCAAACACTTCAATCGGTCTTTTTTTTGTGGTGTTATGAACTTTTGCGTTCCCAGTTCGATTGAGCCATTCTAGTGCCTGTTCATTCCACGATTCTAAATTGTGAAATATTCGATGTTTCGCGAAATTATATTTAATAAAACCTACGACATTTTCTATTTTTCCTTTACTTTCAGGGTCAGCTTTTCTACATACAAACAAGTTTAACTTTTTCGCTTCTTTATACTTCTGAAACTCCTCAGTCAAAATTAAATCACCACTGTTTTCACTAACAACGATTAAATGATCCTGGTCATACACTAACTCATTCGGAATACCATGAAACCACTGAAATGCTCGTTCATGTGCTTCAATGACGTCTTTGGTTGTAAAGGGGCGATCTAACCAGTACTTGTATTTATAACGTGAATGAGATAATACAAATGCGATGAAATAAAGTTTAACGGTTCCTCCACTAGATTTTTTGTTTTTCGTTTGCCCAAAGTCCACTTGGACTTGTTCTCCTAAAGGAGGATCAGGTAGAGCTTCATAGGACCTAGGTGATGTAGCTTTAGGTATGTTATATTCTTTTCTAAGTTCACTCACATAAGATCGAACCGTACTTTCACCGACTACAAAAGATGGGTATTTTTCAAGCAACCAATCTTGTACTTGAGCTGCCGTCATATCTGGATACTTTCTCAACCAGGAAAGAATGAATTCCTTATACTTATCAAGCTTTTTTTCTCTTGATTGAATGGTAACCATCCATTCTGCCATCTCTTGTGGATTTCTATTTAAATAACGATATAAAGTAGGTCTTGAAATTCCTAATTTTGCAGCAACTTTACTTTTACTAAAACCCTGTTTTAACAGCTGTTTAATTTCCATATACACTTGCCATTTATCCACCTTTCAGTCCTCCTCAAACACTTTCAACTATACAAATCTATTATAACTAGTGTTTAAGAGAAGGAATTAATTTTTTTCGTGGGCAGGGAGTGTTAAATCTTATCAAGCGAGAACTGTTAACTTTAGTTTAGCAGTCACA
>NZ_JBGUAV010000055.1:0-2617 GCF_041821005.1 Halalkalibacter sp. AB-rgal2 | reverse complement strand
GAATTTGAGTCATAAGAAACAACCTATGGAAGTAGAAAGAATGGAAAAAATATATCGTGTCGATGGCTTTACAATTATAGATAAAAATGGAGAATACCAAATTTATTGGACGCAGGGACCATATAATGATTCAGTTTTTTATCCTATTTCTAAGCGAAACATGGACAAAGCGTTTAAATCAGGTCAAGACCCTAAATATAGCACCTTCTGCAACGGTTGAAACACCGTTATTATATACCACAAACATTTCCTTGTTTTTCCTGAGAGTGTCTCTTATTCAGTAGCTCAAAAGTTTTGCCAAATTGTATTTCAAAATTAATTTCAATATTATCTAAGCCTTGAGTTTCATTGATCGACTGGTAAAATATCCCAAATGTGATATTTTACTTTTAATCCTTTTATTTCTGGGAGTATAATTCTCTCATTCGCCTTATATAAATAGTTTGTAAGCAAGAAGAACTCAACAGGTTTAATTGATTTACCATTTTGCTCAAAAATAAACTGAGCAAGTGGGTAATCTTCTGCTGTTTCTTCCATATCATTTTTCATACCTAATATAGATTTAGAGTAATACTTAACAACTCAGTATTGAGCTTCAAAATAACTTGAGACTCATTGCCTCATATACTTTGAATCATATTACAAACCCGCCTATAGCCGGGACTAATGTAACTCAATAGTGTAAGAGAGAGGAATGTTGGGAAAGATTTGTTGATGAGCAATACTCTGACATAGAGAAACATATAAAAGAAGCAGTTCATTAATTTAGTAAACTGCTTCTTTTTCTTTATTAAATAGCTGTACTAACGATTTTTGTGGCTTATCATTAAGACTAGACAGTAACTGCTCGGCTACTGCTCTACCCAGTAGTGGTGGAACAGCATTTCCTATCTGTTGATATTGGGAATCTTTTGTCCCGGTAAAAATATAGTCATCAGGGAAGGATTGCAATCTAGCGGCCTCTCTGATGCTAATTGCTCTATCTTTAATAGGATGTATCCACATTGATTTTCGAACATTTACAACGGTATTACAAACATCGCTATAATCTAACCTTTTATAGATTGTATTTTGAGTTCTTTTATTATCAGCATAGGTTGATTTTAATGAATCATCTAAATTATGGAAATTTTGACCAGGGGTAAGACTTTTGAACCTTTTGAGAGCAGTTTTTGTTGATTGTGTAACAACATGATTAGATAGAAACTCAACATCTGCGTTTAGATATTTACTTAATGGATGGTTTAACCTTTTGTTCTTTTTAATTTGTGTATCATCCGATGCATTAAAACTAGGCTCGAGTTCTTCAAGATCCTCAATAGCATGTCCAATATTAAAAAAGTCTTCCTTAGATAAAATTGATGCAGGAAGTGAGGGTTGCGAATTTCTATGTCCAATAATAAAGTATCGATTTCTTTCTTGTGGAACACCAAAATGTGCAGAATTCAATACATCATAAGCTAATAGATAACCTAGTGACTCAAAGGTTTTTAATAAATAATCGATAACGGTGAAAGTAAAACCTTTAACAAAAATCCCCTTTCCTTTCTTGGTGAATGTCGTGGAATACTCTATTTTTTTCTCAATAATTTCTTTAAATATTAAGGTTATGTTGTGTATTTCTATAATTTGTTTTGCTTGAGCTAATAAGGTTAAAGAAAAGTCTTCATTTTTTGTATCAGATTCAAGAGCTAGTTTAAAATCACATATAAGATCTCTGAGTTCTTCGTATTCGTAAGTATTAAAATGTTGATTCCAGTTTGGAATATAGCGATTAAAGAAACTGGAGTTTTTATCAATAAAGCCTTTAACACTCTTGTGTTTATTAGCATATCTAACAAGAGATTTTAGTTTAGTAATCAAGCTAGTATCTGCAAACGAACTTAATATTTTTCTTTCATTAAATAAGTTCATTAGGTGTTCATTAAAGAAATCCGAGTTGCCAATAAAGAGATCTTCTTCTTTAATTTGAACACCAATTGAAGTTATTTCTTCTAGTTCACCATTGGTTACGAAGAATTTGTGTTTATCTGAACTAATAGTTTTCACATTTTCCATTACAAATGCAACTGGCTGGATTTCTTTTATTGCTCTTACAAATTCTTTAACTAAAAGGTTATTATTCGAAAACAATTCGCTCTTCTGACGGTTTGCGTTCGAAAAACCTTGACATGGGGGACCGCCAATTATTAAGGAAACGTCTTTAAGTTTAGGATATTTTTTGTAATCCTTAAAATTTATACTTCTAATATCTTGGGTATTAACTTCTATTTTATGGTTTTGAGTATATGTTTTAGCTGCATTTTCATTGATTTCTACAGCCAATACAGTTTCAAACCTACCAGTTTGGCTAAATCCAAGACTTAATCCTCCAGCTCCGGCAAATAAGTCTAAAACTTTATGTTTTTCCATCTACTCCACCTTCAAATTTAATAAATAACATATTATATAATTATAAATCAAATTTGTCTATTTGTGCAGCAGCAAAATCTGTATTCCTGAATATATTTTTGCAAAATGAAGATACAAATATAAAAACAGAAATACGTGCTAAGTATGTGTATCTATACTGAGCTTTTTTGTTAATAAGGGTATTAACTTTCGGTAAGTGGGCATA
>NZ_JBGUAV010000054.1:0-2724 GCF_041821005.1 Halalkalibacter sp. AB-rgal2 | reverse complement strand
CTTCGTACAGATAGGTAAGGATTTGAAGTTATCGCTTCCTTTTCCCCCTGTTCACACCGTACGTGCGACTTTCATCGCATACGGCGTTCCAACTAGTCCAATTCATTCAATTCTATGTATTTAATGAAGCGAAAGTATTTATTCCCTACTTAGATTGATTCATTTTTGCATAGTTTTCGGAGTTCATTTATCTTTTCTTTTTGCTTTTTGTTTAATTGAAATGTTTGGAGGAACGACTTGATTTTATTAACATCTTTCAGATGTACAAGTCTGTGAATGGCTTCATGTAACACTATAAGGTTTGAGTAACTATCATCTCTTGTTAGATGATAGGGGTTCTTATGGTGACAGTGCCAATCCCTTTTTCCAAGTTCAACCCCTAATACAGCACATTTTCCGTATTGAGCAATAAATCTACTAATACGGTTGTCATTATATTCAATCGTTCGATTTGGGATGAAATTTCTCATAATATAAGCTAATACATTTTTATTTATTGCTTTAAGGGTATTGTGTATCTTGTCTCTGCCTTTAACCGTATAATTACAGATATCTTGAGAAAAACAGAGGTTAGTTTTATGCCGTTGAGCATAAATAGGAACAAATACCATATCCCTAATTTTATAAAACTTAGGTTCATATCCTTTATAGCGTTTTTGTAATGTAGAAGTCATATCAGAGAATTTCGCTTCTGTTCTGAGGCTCTTTAGTCGATTATATAAAGTCTTTCCAAGATAGGAGGCTAACTCACTTAAATTATTTGTGATTTGAGTGGCACTTGAATAGTAATTTTGGATCCCCATGACAACGGTATTGTAATGCCAAACCGTTTCAATGCATGGCTTCTTTTGTATTGCCTTGATTGATTCTTTAATTTTGACGAATGCATTGGATTTTGCTTTCTTAGTCATATTCGATTGAGCAACATAACCCATTCGCGTTTTACCTTTTCGAATGGCTCGAATCGAAAACCCAAGGAATTCTGACGAATTCTTTTTGAGGTTCATTACTTTAGACTTCTCTTCACTTGTTTCAAGATGTAACCGAGTTTTTAGAAAGTCCTTGATAGCATAATTCATTTTAATAGCTTGTGTACGAGTGCGACATAAGACCTTAAAATCATCGGCATACCTTACAATGTAACATTCTTTCAATCCCGTCTTTTTCAGTGGATAATATTTACCAGGGTATTTATAATTGAATCTTGTTTTAAAAGTTTCCCACTGGTCACTAACCCACCAATCTAATTCGTTTAAGACAATATTCGAAAGAAGTGGCGATAAGATACCACCTTGGGGCGTTCCTTTGGTCGGAAGACCTTCACCTTCAATCTCTGCTTTTAATAGCTTTGAAATGATAGTGAGCAAGGATTTATCCCTTATCCCAAGCGACCAAATTTGTTTAAGCAATTTACTATGATTCACATTATCAAAGAAGCCCTTTATATCGACATCGATACAGTGATGAAGTCCTGTTTGATTGATAAGAAATTCAAACCTAGCTTTCGCATGATGAGTGCTTCTGTTTGATCTGAAGCCATAACTATGTTTATGAAATTTGGCTTCGCATATAGGTTCTAATACTTGTAAAATACACTGTTGAAGTATTCTATCCCAAATTGTAGGAATTCCTAATGGTCTTGTTTTCCCATTCGCTTTCGGAATGAAAACACGCCTTACTTTTTGCGGTTCATAGGATGTGAGCCTCTTTTCAATCTTTTCAATTACTTCGTCTACTGAGAGATGTTTTACATCCTCAATCGTTAATTTATTTGAGCCAGCCGTCTTACTACCTGTATTTCTTTTGATGTTTCGATAGGCAAGACGTATATTTTCTTTCGAACTAATGATTTCCATTAAGTCATAGAAATTTTGACCATCGACACTTTGAGCATACAGATTATCAAAGCAGTGCTGCATATCATAATACTCACTGTGTCGCAGTTTCTTCCGTTTTAACAAGTCGGTGACTCCCTTGGGAGTGAGACCTCTTTTAGTCTGACAAGAACCTTATTAACCGATAAAGAACTGTCTTACATGGTTGAATGATTCTTTATTAGTCTAGTGGCTATCCCTCCATGTGGATTAGACATTTCATTGGTACTGTGCCACCACCTTCACTGATATAAAAGTAAGTTATACAGTAACTATTCTCATTACTACTTTCCTTATTACCGTTTCATAGGGAGTAAGCCCTCCACGTTATCAGCTTACAATGTTGAATTATATCTATTATAGAAAGAACGTAGATGCTTCCTGTAAGCCTGTCAGCCGTTCATATGCCTTTAACATATCATGGATTTTCATATTAGTTAGTTTTACTCATCCACTGCCAACCTCACAATTCGGTGATATACACATTTCTATGTATTGCAGGTGTAGACCCGTACATTCAGAAGTTCGTCAGCTTACCCATTCTTATAGGGTATTAAGCATCCTCACCATATTCAATCAACTCAAGCATCATGATTTACACCACCCCCGCGGGTAGGCTTTCGTCAGTCACAATCACTGTTACGGTAAATTCTCACGCCTTTTTGCCGAGCTTATAACACTATCATTCTTACTAATTTTAGTGCTACTCGACTCAGAGAGAACCCTTCAAGGCGTTACCCTTTCATTTGATTCTTCGATATAACCCTTCCGTTCCATAAGGAACTGCCTAGCCTTTACCAGAGTGATGTAACCATCCTCCATTTAAGCTAGGAACATTTCGCACAACTAA
>NZ_JBGUAV010000053.1:0-3227 GCF_041821005.1 Halalkalibacter sp. AB-rgal2 | reverse complement strand
CTTTCTAGAATCTTATTATTTTTAGCACTGATGTTCTTTTTAATTTTCATGATGTGGTTAGAAATACCTACTGAGATCTTCGTTGCATTATTTTCATCAGTAATAAGTATTATTATAATGTTGGATGTTCTTAAATTTTCTTTAGTAATAGATTGTAGACGTAGAAATAAAAAGCTAGCTTTAGATGATTATAATGAAAAGAATATTTATTTTTGGTCTGAGGATTTAGAAGTAGATGAAAAATTTATATACAAATTACTTAATGAGAAAAGCACGGTAAACACAATGGAAAACCTAAATAAGTTGACAAAAAAAATAAATGATGTTTGTTCAGGTAGTTTAATCCAACTAAGATTATTAAGAAGCTATATTATTTCAAAGAATAACTCCCTTCATAATATAGATAAGGGTTTTAAGAGTTTTCTAATCCCAATAACTTTAATTCTTTCACCTATTCTAGTAAAGCCGTTAGCTGATGAGAGGATAACCAAATTAATTGAAAATGCTTATCTAAGAAATTTTGCTTATACTGACTATATCGTGATGGGAATTAACTTGTTTACATTTGCTATATTCGTTTTGTTAGTAATAACATATGCTTCGTTTATATTCTTTAAAGAAAAGAGAAGATTGAAATTAATCATTAAGATTATAGATATATTAATTGAAGAAGGAAAAGAAGACTCCACAATATCAGAAGAGAAGACTAATTAATTTGATAAGAGGGAGGAGTTTTGATGGGTTTTCTTGTAGAAATGAGCGACGGTTTTTGGGGAGCCTTAGTTGGTGCGTTAATAACTGGGACAGCAGGTATTATTATAGTAGTCATTCAATTGACGCAGAACAGAAAGCAAGAAAAAAATAAATCAAAAAAAGAAATTAGGTTTTATATATTTTATTTGAATAAATGCGTAGAGATAATAACTTTAATTGCAAAAGAGTTCGAAACGATTGAATGTAGTATAGATACATGGACACAACTTGGTTAAGTCATTAAAATTGAATGAACGAAAGGTCGTGTCCGAATTATGAGTCAAAAACGTTATAACCAAGAATTTAAACAAACAGTGATTGAGCTTTATCGCTCAGGTACGTCGGTCAGTCAACTCTCTAGTGAATATGGTGTGTCAGAAGTAACGATTTACAAATGGATCAAGCAACACTCTCCAATCGAAGGAACACAAGAGTTAACTGTGTCGGATATGGAAGCGATCCAAAAGGAAAATCTTCGTTTAAAGCAGGAGCTTGAAATCTTAAAAAAGGCTATGACCATATTCGCGAGAAAATAGATGAGCAGGAACTGATTGACTATATTGAAAGTGAAAGCGAACATCATCCAGTTCAAGTGATGTGTCATGTGTTAAAGATGCCAAGAAGTACGTACTATGATTCATTTCATAAGAAACCCAATAGCTATCATGTCGCCAATAAAGCCCTACTTGAGCGGATTCAAGCCATCCACAAAGAAAGTAAAGGTCGTTATGGCGCACCTAAAATTCATAAACTACTTCAAAAAGAAGGCTATTTATGCAGTATTAAACGGGTTCAACGACTGATGAAAGAAGCAGGCATTCAATCAAACATCACGAAAAAATATCGCCCAACACCATCACAATCACGTGTAGAAGAACGTGAAAACGTAATCGAACAAGACTTTACAACAACATCGATTAATGAGAAATGGGTAACTGATATCACCTATATTCATACACTCCGTCATGGCTGGTGCTATTTAGCATCCGTACTTGATTTGCATACGAAAAAAGTAGTTGGTTATACATTCTCTCGTACGATGACAACGGAACTTGTTCTGGAAGCATTGGAGAACGCTGTATACGCTCAAAAGCCTGGACCTGGACTCATTGTACATACGGATTTAGGCACGCAATATACTAGTAAAGCGTTTCAAGAACAATTAAATAAGTATGAAATGATTCCGTCATTCAGTCGTAAAGGTTGCCCTTATGACAACGCATGTATCGAATCCTTTCACGCCACACTGAAAAAAGAAGAAGTCTATCAAACTAAATATGAAAGCTTTGAAACTGCGAGAATCGCCCTATTTCAGTACATAGAAGGTTGGTATAATCGCAAACGAATTCATGGTAGCATTGGTTATATCACGCCAGATGAGTATGAAAGAATGTGTCGCGAAGCAGCGTAACACAAGGGGTAACTGTCATTCCCCTCCACATTTTTCAGGCACAACATCCATGGCATTATTTCTCCACGTCCCAATCAGGTTGTCAAAGGCTCTTTTCACTTTGACAATCTGATTGGGATGTGGAACACTCCATGAATGGTTGTTGTGCAGAAAAAACTTAATCTTTTGGTGTCCGGAATCTTGACATAGATCCAGATAAAAGAAAATAACAAATTAATTAGTGAAGGAATTGATGAAGAATTACTTATTAGTCAGGTAGGAGTAGATTCTTATCAGCTTAGAGAGTTAAACAGGGAGATCGGAGAATTAACAGTGCCAAGATTGATTAATGATATAGAAAAAAATCACAAAAGAATGCAAGCTATTGATATGAAAGTAGTATTATTAAAAGAGTTTAATCTAATTCTTCAGATTAATCATTATTTAGATGAACTACTAGATGAACTTAAAAAAAGTACTATCAATTCAAATATGGAAAAACATATTCATAAGCTGACAAGATATAATTTACAATTATGTAAATATCAATGATATTTATAGTTCTACCAGCCATCTGGAGGACACTGATTGATTACGGATTACCGTAGTCTATCGGTGTCCTCTTTTTATTTGAAAGGAGAATCCACATGCAGTCAACTAAGCAGAAAAAGAAGCCAATCAAGAAAGAAGCGCTAACTAAGCGTGATCTACACGAATTAATGGGAACAAACCGACCAACATACAGCCGTCGTCATGGGGCAATTAGACAAAAGTAAAGGAGTAGATGCAGTATGTTATTTAAACTTCCTGAAATTGATCGAGAGAGGACGAGAGAAGCTGTTTTAGCCGCACTTGAAAAGTATCGTATATGTTTACTAATGGTGGAAGAGAACGTATTGCCAAAGGTTACGCAATCTTTCTCCTTAATACCACCAACAAATACAAATGAATTTTACTCGAGTACAGAGAATGCTGCGATTAAAAATATTGCAAGGCAGGAAATGTGTGTTCAATACATTGAAAGGATAATAAAATCGGTAAATAGGCTGTCCGTTCAAGAAAGAGCGATTATTATTAAGCGTTA
>NZ_JBGUAV010000052.1:0-3549 GCF_041821005.1 Halalkalibacter sp. AB-rgal2 | reverse complement strand
GATTTAATGAATTAATTAGTTGAAGCTTGCTTAAGTTCTTTTCGTGCTAGATCAAAGCGATCTGCATTCATCACTTTCACCCAAGCTTTGATAAAGTCATTGACAAACTTTCCTTTGTTATCATCTTGAGCATATACTTCTGCGATTGAGCGTAATTCGGAGTTAGAACCGAAGATTAGATCCGCACGAGTTGCTGTACGAACAACCTCACCTGTCTTACGGTCGCGACCATCATATACGTTACCGTCTACAGGCTTCCACTCTACTCCCATATCAAACAAGTTCACAAAGAAGTCATTTGAAAGTGTACCTACACGATCTGTGAATACGCCGTGTTGTGTTCCACCATAGTTTGTACCTAGAACTCGCATACCGCCAATAAGAACAGTCATTTCTGGTACTGTAAGGCCAAGTAATTGAGCTTTGTCGACAAGAAGCTCTTCTGCTGTAACGCTATATTCCTTCTTTTGATAGTTACGGAAGCCATCAGCAACTGGTTCAAGCACTTCAAAGTTTTCGACATCCGTTTGCTCTTGTGTTGCATCACCACGACCAGCCTCAAATGGAACTGTTACATCAAAACCAGCGTTTGCTGCTGCTCGCTCTACTGCCGCACTACCACCAAGTACGATTAAATCAGCGATGCTAACCTTTTTATCTAATTGGCTTTGGATGCCTTCTAATACTGTAAGAACTTTATTAAGTTGCTCTGGTTGATTCACTTCCCAGTCCTTTTGTGGAGCGAGACGGATACGTGCACCATTGGCACCACCACGGTTGTCTGAACCACGGAACGTACTAGCAGAAGCCCAAGCTGTCGTAACTAGCTCACTAATGGTTAGTCCTGAATCCAAAATCTTTGTTTTAAGTACTTCTACTTCTGCATCTGTTAATTCATAATCAACTGGAGGTACTGGGTCTTGCCAGATTAGGTCCTCCTCTGGCACCTCTGGACCTAGGTATCTTGCTTTAGGACCCATATCACGGTGAAGTAATTTAAACCATGCACGAGCAAAGGCATCGGCAAATTGATCTGGGTTCTTATGGAAACGGCGAGAAATTTTCTCGTATTCTGGGTCATGACGTAATGCTAAGTCAGTCGTAAACATGACAGTCGGGACTTTCTTGGATGGATCTGCTGCATCTGGAGCTAGATCTTTCTCATCAGGATCTACAGCTAGCCATTGATATGCGCCAGCAGGACTCTTCGTTAACCACCATTCATATCCGAACAATAAATCGAAGTATCCATTATCCCATTGTGTTGGGTTGGCAGTCCAAGCCCCTTCTAAACCACTTGTGATCGTGTCACCGCCTTTACCACTTCCATGAGTGCTTAACCATCCAAAGCCTTGAGCTTCAATTGGAGCAGCTTCTGGATCTGGCCCAACATGAGAAGGATCTCCTGCACCGTGTGCTTTACCAAACGTGTGTCCACCAGCAATAAGAGCGACGGTTTCTTCATCGTTCATTCCCATACGTCCAAACGTTTCACGAATGTCATGAGCACTTGCAATCGGGTCTGGCTTACCATCTGGACCTTCTGGATTTACGTAGATAAGACCCATTTGTACAGCAGCAAGTGGATTCTCAAGCTCTCGATCACCTGAATAACGTTTAGTTCCAAGCATTTCTGTTTCAGATCCCCAGTAGATGTCTTCTTCTGGATGCCAGATGTCAGCACGACCTGCGCCGAAGCCAAATGTTTTAAGTCCCATTGATTCAATGGCAACGTTTCCTGTTAGAACGAGCAAATCAGCCCAAGAGATTTTGTTTCCGTACTTTTGTTTAATTGGCCAAAGTAGGCGACGAGCTTTATCAAGATTGCCGTTGTCCTCCCAGCTATTAAGTGGAGCAAAACGTTGTGCGCCAGTTCCAGCACCACCACGACCGTCACCTTGACGATACGTACCTGCCGCATGCCAAGACATACGAATGAAGAATGGGCCGTAATGACCGTAGTCAGCAGGCCACCAATCTTGCGAATCTCTCATTAAATCATGAAGATCTTTCTTCAAAGCTTCGTAGTCTAGCTTTTGAAATTCTTCTGCATAATTGAATTCTTCTCCCATAGGGTTTGATTTCTTGTCATGCTGACGTAGAATATTTAAGTTTAGCTGGTTAGGCCACCAATCTTTATTTGTTGTTGGATGTGATGTGTGGCTAGTGACACTACCATGTAAGAATGGGCACTTTCCACCGCTTGAGTTATTTGTATGCATAGTAATTCCCTCCTAAGTAAAATGAATAATTAATGTCTGTACTCATGAATAAAACTATGAACAAAAAAGACAATAATTATTATTATGTAATTATTATAATAAACTATTTCTTAAAAAGAAAGAATAATAACTCGAAAATATATAAATTTTTTATTTTACCCGTTCAAAAAGTCTCGGTTTTCATTTGAAGCACACTATTCTTAGAGGTTCATAATGATAGTTAAGCTTGGTCAAATAACAGCTTATAAGAGTAGAAGAAAGGTGATTAGAATAAGGAGATAATTAAATGTTACTATAGTATATACACTGATCATCAAACGAAAATGACTAAATACTTAAATTTTTATTTAATTAGGTCATGGATGCTGTCTATTTTCATTCTAGTTGAGGATAAAAACTTTGAATGAGACGAATGTAGTAGAATAATGATTTCGTATCTTTGTCAATTAAGTGACCTTAATTGATAATTAGAGAACGATATGAATGATAGAAGGACCTACTGCTCACTTTTTAAAGGGTTTAAGGGGGAAGTAGGAGGCATCGGCTTCATCGTTACTCGTGCCACTTTTAGACAACAAGTAAGAAATGCACTGAAAAAGTTGAATTGGACTTTTCAGTGCATTTAGTTGTGCAGTTTATTATACTACTATGAATTTGTCACCGTTTCTTTGACATCTTTTGTATCACTTTTTACTTTTGATTGAATGGCTGCCAATTCGTCATCAACAATTTGTTTAATTTGTTTGCCAGCATCTTTCTCTTCAGTCATCATATGCCTTATCATACCTCGAATGTCATCGATCGTTACTTCCTCTTGTTTGTCCGTTTTGTTTAGGAGGTGCGTAGCTTCTTTGACGATTTTATCGGTTTGTTGTTTGACGGATTGTGATACATTTGATGAGCTTTCGTTAAGAATAGTCGTAAGCTCACTTAATTTTTCCTTAAGTTCATGTGCTACCTCTTCGGTTTTGCTCTTACCGTTCGATAATTGCTTACTAATGTCTTCACGTAGTTCATCACCAGACTTTGGAGCCGTTAGTAAAGCGGCTGTAGCTCCTACGACACCACCTACAACAGTACCTATTGCCACATTTTTTTGATTACTCATTATAACAACTCCTTCATTAGGTTATATAGTTCTATACCTTTTTTGAGCTAAGTGAAACCTTTTTCTGAGATTTTTATAGAGGTCATTCAAAAAGGGCTGTTTTAGAGGCCACTGAAAAAGTTTGGTTTTAACTTTTTTAGTGGCTTTGAAGTAATGTGCGTAGCCGTTGCCCGATTTTGAAAGCCTTGCAATGAGGAAGCCACTGAAAAAGTGAAAATC
>NZ_JBGUAV010000051.1:0-4106 GCF_041821005.1 Halalkalibacter sp. AB-rgal2 | reverse complement strand
CTATTAAACTTTGCATATTGCGTTGTTAAACACATAATACAACTCATAACGCACATATGTCAATGCGTTATGTGAATTACATCAATAATTCTTTTCATTATGCGAAGTTAACGATATAATATAAAGAGAGAGGCGGTGATCAAATGGATAAAAAAGAATTCGGAAAGAGATTACGTCATTTAAGAAAAACCAAAACTTCATACACCGTTAAGGAATTCGGCTCAACATTCAACCTAGCCGAATCTACTATTTCAGGATATGAAAACGGCGCAAGAATGCCGGATGCCAGTATGATTAATAAATTTGCTGATTTCTTTGAAGTTGATACCGACTACCTTCTCTGCCGCTCAAATCAGCCTCGAAGTAAAATCAATATTGCCTATGATGGTGGTGTGGTCGATGTTGAAGATGAGGAAGAGAGAGATTATTTAATGCGACAACGTGAGGAATTTCGCAAGCTTAAAAAAAGAATGCAACAAAGAATGAATGAGTCATAAAGAAGATAAATGTCATTTTTGACTGTTTTTGTCGAAGGTATAGAACAAATGGTTGCTTTACGTTTAAAATAGTAAATATGACTAACTTAAAGTCCTTCCTTAGGGCTTTTCTTCACAATAAAAAGCGAACATATATTCCTATATAAGGGTGAATACATATGAAATATGCTACTTTGAAAGAAATTCAAGTAACGAATATGATGAAAGAGAAAAAAATTTATACAATAGAGGAATTATCAATAGAAAATCTAAGTGAAGTATTTAAAGTAGACATACTCTATCACGAAAGAAAGAGCAATTGTTTGTATGATGAAGATTTCGCAGTCATTTACCTTGATAGTAGACTTCCCTATTATGAACAAAGATTGATGTTTTTTCATGAGCTGGCTCATGTTATTTCCCATGAGGGCTCACAAGATAAGTTAGAGAAAGAATTTATTGACTTACAGGAAGCTCAAGCAAATCGGCTCGCTCTATATTTATCAATGCCTAGATATCTATTTGAACCTTTAGCAATTAACTATCAATCGGTCGAAAAATTACATGATTTATTTGAGCTACCTCATCATGCAATTGTTCAGCGAATCGCTTCTATAAGGAGAGAGCAGGAAAGAACGGATTTCCATTTGAAACTACAATCCATTGAAAATCAAAGAGCACGAAGGTCCCTTCAACCTGGGCAAATATACAACACAACGAGGAGCATTCTGCATCAATTGAAAGACCAAGTCGGAGAGGAGAAGCTAAGCTATGACGTTAAGCGTTTATTATAATGAAATAGACGGACATTTACATCCTCAGTGGCTTTTAATGAATGCGTCTATGGAGAATGAATATGTGAGTTATTCCATTAGCCCACCTTTTGAACGATTCCACTCAGAGGATTTCCATGATTCCATGTCGATTTTATCTGTTTCACAAGGCGCAATGGTGCGTGATCCCGTTGATCGCACACGTTTTTCCATTCACATTCCAACTGTCGTTAACGACGCGGTCAATAGCGGAAGTAACATCAACTCTATATACAATTCTAGTCTTTTTTTAATACAGATTGAAGAGCTTGAAGAGTTTCTTCAGATGAATGTACGTGAGCAGCTGTAATGAAGTGGTGAGGATGCAAAAAGGAGAGGATGTAGATAATGATAAATTTCAAATGGTATACTAGACTAATGTTCAAACTTTTCCCCGCATTTTTATCACCTCTAATATTCGTGATTGTTGCGTCTATTGTTGACTATGTTGTAACATTTTTTAGAGGGGAGCCATTAAGTTTCGATTTTTTCTTCTCTGAATTCGTTATTATTATTTATATGTTTACTCTCCCTATTTATTTGCTACTTGGCATTCCATTTTCAATGCTTATGGACAAACTTAACCCAAATTGGAAAATTATTTACTATGCTATAGCAGGGGTAATTGCAGGAGTTATTGCAGGAGTTATAATAAATATACTTTCAAATCAGAGCATACCTAATTTACAGTTTGATATTCAAATGGTATATCCTTATATGATTGCGGGTATAGCTTTTTACATAGCCGATATCATTATAAAAAATATCGTCCAGCGCCTCATTGACGGCAAGTTTTCGTTGAATTAGAACATTAAATTGAAGCCCCCACAAGCTGAACTATAACCCGAATAATGGACACTTATAAAAAAAGTGCCCCTATTCGGGTTTTTTCATGTCTTTAGAAGAAAAACCCGTTTATAATAAAAACATTAATTTTGAACGGAGAATCTCTATGAGTAAAAATATCTATACGGAGTACCAAATGAAAGAACTTGAGAAAAATCCCAACGTTGCCCGTGTATCCGATCGTTCTATTTCCTATCATTCAGCTTTTAAGATTATGGCTGTAAAAGAGTATCATGCAGGTAAAACACCTTCTCAGATTTTTATTGAGAATGGATTTAATTTAGAAGTTATCAGTAAGGATCAACCGAAACGCAGTCTAAAACGTTGGCGTGATACGTTTGAAAAGTTTGGAGAAGTTGGATTTGAGTCAGAGTGTAGAGGAAAAGGGAGTTCCGGGCGACCTTCTACTAAAAAGTTATCTGCAGAAGAGAAATTGAAAAAGGCAGAAGCTAGGATTAAATTTTTAGAAGCTGAAAATGATTTCTTAAAAAAGTTAGAAGAACTAGAGAGGCAGGCGTTGAAAAGGAACTATTAACGGCATCAGAGAAGTTTCAGCTCATTGAAAAAACCATAAGAGTTCACCAATTGAAGGGTGAAGTATCTTACCTATGTACCTTAGCTAACGTAAGTAGAAGTGGATATTACGCATGGTTACAAGCAACGGAGATTCGTCAAAAACGAGAAGAATCAGATGAGCTAGAAATGGAACTTATTAAGTGGATTTTTGAATATAAGAAAGAAAAAGTAGGCGCACTTCAAATTAAAATGATCTTGGAAAATGATTATTTTGTCATTATGAACCATAAGAAAATCAGAAGGTTAATGAAGAAGTTTGGTCTTAGAGCAAAAATAAGACAAGCAAACCCTTATCGAAAAATGCTTAAGGCGACTCAAGAACACCGTACTTGTCCGAACCTACTTGATCGTCAGTTTGATCAGCAGGAGCCTGGTAAAGTGTTATTGACAGATATCACTTATCTTTATTATGGTAGGGGCCAGAAGGCTTATTTGTCTTGTGTTAAAGATGGTTCTACGAAAGAAATCGTCGCTTATAACATCTATAGTTCCTTAGAAATGGAGTTGGTTTATCAGACACTTGATAAGCTTGTAGAAGCCACTGTTCAATTTCACCCAGAGGCCATTCTTCACTCTGATCAGGAAGTCCACTATACAAATCCAATGTTTCAGGAGAAGGTAAAGCAACTAGGGATCCGTCAGTCTATGTCAAGAAAGGGAAACTGTTGGGACAACTCTCCAATGGAATCATTCTTCGGCCAATTCAAAGATCATGTCAATTACAAGAGCTGCGAAAATCTTACGCAGTTAAAGCACGAAGTGAATGAATATATAGAAGAATACAATAATCATCGTTACCAATGGGGATTAATGAAAATGACCCCGGCACAATACCGAGGTCATTTACTAGCTGCTTAAGTCTCTTTTTATAAACTGTCCATTTTATGGGGTACAGTTCATTCAGTCCTTGAGGGCTCTTTTTTTATCCAAACATCTGCGACTACGTTTGCGGTCCTACAAGCCCATTCAGCTTGATACCTTGAGCACGTTGAAAGTCTCGTATAGCTTTTTCGGGACCTCCACCAAAAATTACATCTAATACCCATTATTGAATTAAGCGAACATAGGAATCACCTGAAAGCTGTGGAGCTTGTCTTAGCCTGTTGTACTCGTTTATTTACATTGCTTGAAGACGATTTACCAAATTGCAATGTCGGCACGAGCGGAATTCGAAACAAATTAAAAACGCCTTTCAGTCGCTGAAAGGCGTGTCATATATAGGATTCAACTGGAGCTTCCAAGCGGACTTGAACCGCTGACCCCTACCTTACCATGGTAGTGCTCTACCGGCTGAGCTATGGAAGCACAAAAATGGCTCCACAGGTAGGATTCGAACCTACGACCGATCGGTTAACAGCCGATAGCTCTACCACTGAGCTACTGTGGAACGATAAAA
>NZ_JBGUAV010000050.1:0-4822 GCF_041821005.1 Halalkalibacter sp. AB-rgal2 | reverse complement strand
TTTTATCCACTCACGCAAACACATCTATGAAAATTAAAATTTTTAAGACTGATGCTTTTATAGAAATTTTAACTATAATAAAAAAAAGACAAGGAATTCCTCCCTGTCTCATCTTTTTCGATAATAATGTTTAATAATATGTTTAGATTAAATACCGGTGGTCGGGGTCGAGATGGGTCTTAAAGTATTGATGTTATAAGGTTTTGTTGAATTGATGTGTAAAATTTGTGTAAAATGATTTCGATGTGTAAATATACCACAGATGAATCGCTTTTCACCTGCTTTTTTAAATTCCATCAATCCAGTTTTATCTACATATTGCTGCTGTCCAACTTACTTAAATAAGATAACTGTAAAAACAGTTGTATTTTTTCCAAAACTTCTAAAGGGATTAACACCTCAGATTTTTATCTATACAATTTCAATATTAGCAAAAAAGACCGAAGGCCAGATGAATTTAATCAGAAGTTCTTCGGTTTAGGAATGCTTTTTTAATTAAGAGTCAATATTTAATATTGTTACATAGTAGTGGATAAGATATAAAGAAAAGAATTAATAACCCTATACTATATTTTCCCTGGTTACAGCAACGTCTTCTATGTTCAACCCCATTTTTCTTAATAAATCTTTATCATATTTAATAAAGTCTCCTAATTGGTCATTATAATACGGATACTCTATAGTTTTAGATTTCAGTGTAAAACTTCTATAGTTTTTTCTTACCCTAATATTCCCTAACTCAATTTGTGGAGGAGTCCTTAAAATGTTTATTAACTTCTCAGATGATATTTCACCTTCAAAGTCTTCATGGTACGGTTTCAAAAAGGTTTTTCCAATTGAAAAACCAGGAGGTGTTCTATCTAAGAAACAATTAAATATTGAAGAGTCTACAACAAAACAACCGTCAAAAACCATAGGTTCTCCTAACATCGCAGTAGTTACAATGATCTTATAAATATTGTTAGGGCTCCAATCACTTGGTAAACCTAATTCCTTTTTTACTAAATGTAGATTACTTTCGTAAAAACTAACAATCCTATCCAGTTGTTCTGTAGCACTTCTTTCCTTATCTTGTTCTTTTACTTTCTCCGATTCACCATTTATTTTCAATAAAAAATTGTAGTACTCTCTGATATCAAGCGGTTGACCAAAAGCCTTTAACTCAACCAAAAATAAATCATTATTAAGAGTAAAGCCTGCATCACATTCATACGTTTCACCATCTTGAATGTACTTTAACCTCTTTGCTAATATTCCTTGTTTGTTTAATTTTCTTAAAATGTCCTCTTCTAAACCAGTACCCTTAAATGAAATATCTACGTTTTTCTTCGTAAATAACGAAATTAAAGACATAGATGGATCAATATGTGAAGCAACAGAAGGAATAACTATTAATTTATCGTCATGAACAACAAAAGGACAATCCAAAAGATCCTTTGAATCATTAGTAAATTCAAAAGTTTTGATGATGCCAAAGGCACTGGCGGCTGATATCCCTCTGGATACGAATATGTCTATCCATTCTTTTGGTGATTTCACAATAGTCCAATCCTCTAAATTTAATGGTTTAACTTTATTCAACTCTACTCTTTCTTTTATATACTTTTTTGCTTCTGTTTGTATTATTATATAGGCTCGAATCCATTCTGAGAGAGAAATACCTAAACACTTAATTTCTAAATTATGTGTATGTAAAAACTCTCCTATTGCAATTGAGAAATACGCTTCATCTTCACAAAGGTACTGATTGGGTGGCAACTCCTTGGCTTTAGGGTCAATTTTATCAATCAGTTCACGCTTATGAGATAAATTGAAGTCAGCAAACCATTTATTTTTCTGGCTTTTAAACCTAATCTTTGAGATCTCTTGTGCTTTTAATAAATTATCATTACCGAATTCTATAAAACATTTTTGTTCATCGGAAATAAAATCTGCCCCAATGAATCGCCATTTTTGTTCAAGGTTTAATAGCGTTGACCAAATATCGAATAGTTCAATATGTTCTCTCGCAATTCTAACATGATCCATACGCATTGTATCAAGCTTACCCAAATTACCTTTTGTTCCTCCCAAAAACTTTAATACACTCCCTGATGACTCTGCTATACTATCAGCAATACCTAAAATACGATTAATGTCTTTCTCCGCTTTTACGACTTTTTGTTTATTTTCATCAAATAACGAAAATACATAAGGATAAACTTGCTTTATCATGAATAATGAGCGGCCAGCAATGTATTCATTGAGCGATCCTAACATAATCTCTAAAGAGAGTATAAAAGAAATAACTCGCCTCTTCTCTGGAATTTGGTTCAACCCTCTTGATGATCTAAGGTCAAAGAAGTCTTTAATTATTGAGTTGATTGTTTGAATTGTTACCACGAATTCTTCAATTTGTTTAATATCTTCTGTATAATGTGTTTTTAATGTAGAAATCACTTTTTTAAAAAGTTTGGTTTGCCTTCCAGTATACACATCTAAACAAATCCCTGAGACCCTTACCATTTCCAAAGAATCTTCTATAGGGTGACAATGCATAAAGTCTATCAAAAAGGTAACAAACGAATTAGTATCTCGATTTAAATTTTCAAGTTCATAATGGTTCCATAATTTCAATTACATCACACCTTTAACTACCCATTTTTTAGTTATTTAGGATTCTCATAACAAAAATTACTTATTCTACTATTATGTAATCTATTCCTTAAGCTTGTTAGAAGTACAACATAAACTCTATGTATCTATAAGGGTACCAAAATCTACCTTAATTATCATATAAATAATTAATCAAACCACCACAATAGTAGAATATATTCATTTTCACATATTGTTTACAATTCATTATACGAGACTCAGTCTGTTTCAAACCGAAGAATTACCTATCTCAGGAAGATACTCCATGAGAGAACTGTTTAATTTTTCAAAAACAAAGAGCTGATCCACTCAGGAAAAGCTCCTTACTCACTGGTAATACATTATATTTTACTTCATTAGTATGTAGTGAACAATACTCCACATGTGTGGAGTTGATAGTGCATACAGGTTAATCAAATTTTTATGGAGTAGCACTTGCCTGGATACTCATAAGGAACACGATTTTGAGTTGAATGGAGTTACCGTTCACGGAATTCCACGCCAAACTTCGTGTTCCTTTTGTCCTTTATTGATAAGCTTAAAGCCTTCTGGAAGTTAGGTATGAAATCATTTCGAAAGAATGATAACAAACTTGTTATCAAAAGAGAAAAAATCACCCTGAGCTGTAATGGGCTAAGTGGGTGATTTTTCTCTAATAACATATACCTTATAAGTTGCCTACCGCTCTTCAAAGGGACAACTATATTGAACATAGGCGTTACCAGCACCTATATCTAAAAAAATATTTTATAAAAATTAGTACAGTAATTCAAGGTTATTAAAACTTGTAAACACCTTCTATTGATCCACCTGGCTAGTTGGGAGAATTCTTAGCCCCTAGTAGCGCCTGCATCTTTGTTGTTTTTTGTATAGAATTTTGCTTTATTAAAAGTTTTACTTAAATAATTGATATAGTGCTCTTATAGCTTTAATAATATCAAGAAGTTCCTCTGCTAATTCCAATTCCAAAGTTTCTAAAATGTTACTTCATTTAGACTAGGCCTAGTTTTTAGATTTTTGTGAAATACATATAAAGCAAAGGTCCCTTCCAATTTCTATGCAACAGCACAACAAATTCCTTCATCAATAATTATTAAGAGGAAGTGAATTTTTTCTTATAAACCTCTCATTTTCTTCAGGTGCAACGACCCATTTTCCTAAAAAGCTTTCTGTATAAACATCATCACTATCATATTGGATCAGTTCAATCCCATTTTTTTCAGTTCACTTTCACCAATGGTAATAATGTAACTCATAAAATTTTCTCTCCTTTTGAAAAGACCTTTATTATTAATAGTTCATATTTTTTGAAGCTCCGATTTGTAGAGATAGAGCAGATTTTTGTTCAAATAAATGGTAATATTTATATAGGAATTTATACAAAGAATAAATTTAATGTTAATTAATGTAAAGGGGTGGATGTTATGAGTATTACAATGTATCGGAACAAGGTTCAAGGTTTAGAAAAAGATATTGCTAGTATTGAAAAAGATATAGGCAAAGAACAAGAAAAGCTGGCAAAAGCGTTAAAAGCTATACAACGTACAAAAAGTACCTCTACCCTTAATTCTAAACAACGAGAAGTGATAAATGTCCAAAAAAAGATAGGTGTTCTTAAAGGTAAAAAAGCAGATAAAATAAAAGCATTAAATCAAGCGTTAGATCAATTACGACGCTCAGAGGATAGAGAAACAAAAAAGAATAAAACTGCTGAATTAAGACACACAAAAGCTATTACCGATGAGTTAAAAAAACAGCAAAGAATAAGTCAAGAAATATCAGCCCACCCTATTTCAATTAATTTCGAAGCACTTCCAGAAAAAATAAACGTTCTATTCTTAGCTTCCAATCCTAATGATCAGAGTTCATTACGATTAGACCAGGAAATTCGTTTGATTCAAGAAAAAATTCGGGCTTCTGAATATCGTGATTCAATCAATTTACAATCTCGATGGGCAGTACGTTCCAACGATATACTTCAAGCTATAAATGAAGTACAACCCCATATAATTCATTTTAGTGGCCATGGTTCCCAAGACCATGACATTGTACTAGAAACAACTGAAGGAACTACAAGTCTTCTATCCAAAGAGGCGATTACTCTATTAATAAAGACAATGTCTGATTCCATTAAACTTGTTATTTTTAATAACTGTTTTTCTAGTGGACAAGCAGAAGCTGTAACAGA
>NZ_JBGUAV010000049.1:0-6540 GCF_041821005.1 Halalkalibacter sp. AB-rgal2 | reverse complement strand
GTCGTTTTCGCTTCACCGGTTTCTCCTCCATCGACTGTTGTATTCTTTGTTGACGCTGGAATCCCTGTAAAAGCAAGCGACACGATTCTTAATAGACTAAGATCTATTCGATGGGTAATCGTTTCGTTCCACCATGTTTTTAGGGCATCGACAGACACGCGACCTTCTAACGTGTCCTTTTGTTGTTTCTGTTCAAACGTCATCGTCGAACGCATGGCAGCCAACGGAACCCTCGTCGCAAATGAATACAGAAACTGAAACCTTGGGTCTGTACGATAATGAAGCAAACCGCGCCCTAACGGGGAATGAGCAAACCAACCTTGTCCCGTTCTAAGCTGCTCGTCAAACGACATTGTTTTCACATATTTCGCCAATCCTACTGTCGTCCGACCGATTTGAGTATGGGTGACACCGGATTGTTTAACGACACGTTGAAGAAAGGATTCATTGGAAAGCACGGAAGCAAACGCTCGGTTCTTCTTTGCGTCGTTTACGATAGACTGAATGGTTGGTAACTGCACTTGAAACCAGTCTGGTGTTTTTGATTGTGCGGGTTTCTTCTGCCCCGCTTTCAATAACACTTCTATTTTAGCCATTGCCTCTTGAACGTGATGATGGTCTGCTTTTCCTCTTTTCGTAAAAGCGACTAATTGTTCCGTTACATCTGAGGTCACTTCCACTGTTTCTTCTTTTCGATTCATCACATTCGAAAACGAAGGAGATTGTGCCGAAGTTATATCCGAGACACTCTTTATAATCGCATCTATTTCCTTTGAAATGCCTTCTAATTGCTTGTTCATCCTATGTATATCTTCTTCTTGATCCTCTATGTATGATTGATCCAACACCGCCAGATCATTCGAGTCGACATTCGATTTGAAATCATTGAGATGCTTCATTAAATTTCTTTCTAGCTGATTGGATAAACCGATAAACGCCTGAAGAAGCGTGCCGTGATAGTCACGAAAATAGGTCTTCGCTGCATTCGCCGTTTCTCCTTTAAACGTCTCCATCTCGATGATTTGATTAATATTCGACTCGACCTCGCTTAATCCTAAACGAAGAGCTTTCATCTCCTTTTTTTGTTCTTCCACAAAGCTTTGCACTTCTGAAAGATTCACTTTTAAATGGGCCACTGTCCACCTCCAAAACAAAGAAAAGATACTCGCCCACATGGAAAACGAAACAACCGATTTACTGGACTTCCATACGTCTCTTAATCGGATGTGACATAAGAAGTAGTTTCCATGTTTTGAGGCCTGTATCTACATTTATGACAGAATCATATATTTCTTTTATCTTACATTTCTCACCGTTATCCATTTACCATTATAATCCATGTTATATTTTAGATTATATAGGTGGAAATCTCCATTTTAGAAAGGGATAAAAGTCCTAGGAATTATACATTCAGATTAATAATAGCGATGTATGAACTTCAGAAAGATGAGGCTAGGAAAAATCCTAATTATAACTTTAAATGTCACGGTCTCGAGAATAAGATTGTGAATTAATGTACTTACGCTAACGCGTGAGTTGAAGAAAAATTAAGTGATTTTTGGATTGAAATCAAATTTTAGTTATCCCATTAAAGGGCTTATATAGTATCCGATCAAAAGTATTAATATGGTGCACCGTTAACCTTTGTTTATATGTAATCATAGAAAAGATTAACTTGGAGCCTCTGTCGGTATGATTAGTCCTGAAAGACTGAAGCAAGTGTTTCAGCAGGCAAGCCCCTCCTCCAAGTAAAGTCCTATCGTTGTTTACGTTGGAAACTTTAAACTATAGGGAAAATCGGCTTTTTTCATTCCAAAATTCTCTTAGCGTATGTTTTCCGCGTTTTGTTGGTAGAACCCCGAAATGACCCTGTATCTACAGTTTCGCATTTCAGGTTATCCCTATACTGTAACGGCGTTACCCCCGTCCATTTCTTGAAGGCGTTGCTGAATGCGCTCGGTTCCGAGAAATGGAGAGCATATGCAATTTCACCTATAGAGATATGCAATTGTTCCAAATAACCGATGGACAATTGCTTTCGCACACGAATAGACAATTCGTTATAAGAAGTTTTCTCCTCTTTCAAACGAAGTTGTAACGTTCTCACACTCATTTGAAAGTGTTCCGCAGTTTGCCGTAAGGTCGGATAATGGGTGGGAAGACAGTGTTCCAACCATCGTAATACTTCATCAGAGAACGATCCTGTCACTTGTAACTTCTCAATGGCTTCTTTGGCAATCGTTTCGAATACGAATAACAACCTTGTATCGGAATACAGAACCGGATTCTCCAACAAGTCCTTACTCATACACAGCATTGTGGAATTGTCTCCAAATGTGGGAATCACTCCGAACACAGTTTCATATGGATGTATTCCCCCCGGTGACTCATGCATAAACCTGACTTCATGCAACGGAACCGTTCGATTACACAGAATTCCGATCAGACGGTAGAGCGAAGTAGCCATCCCCTCTGCACAATGGCGGGGAAAATTCCAGTTAGATTGGGTAAACATGCGTATTCTCACATCTTCATCTACGATCTCCCAATCCAGATTGAATCCGCTGCATAACACTTCATTGTAAGTCTGAAACGACTTAAGTGCAGCTTCTATGTTATTACAATGCATCATGACGTATCCGAGCACGCCCAAATCGGCAAATTCCGTAAATTCCCCCATCTGCAATCCGAAATAATCATCCTGTGTATAGACCGCCGCCGCGTTTGTCAATCTCTCTAACTCCATTGTTGGGATACGCACATCCTGCTGCGTCAGAACAGTGCTGTCAAACGATACATACCGGAAAAACGAATCTGTGTCCACGCCCTTATGGACAAGCGACTTCATGATTGGATACAGCATGGTAACAGAAACACCCAAATCGATCACCGAATTCTCCCCTTTGCGTGATTTATCAAGTAAAAGTACGTTGTTGATCATTTCATTCCGCTAGTTGCCAGTATATACTAAAGTTGCTTTTTCACTATTATATCACAATGAAATTACCGGGGAGGTAAAAGCAATGAAATCGAAAATGCTTGTCATTAACGGCCATCCGGATGCACAGAGCTACTGTGCATCCTTGGCCAAAGCATATACAGAAGGAGTTCAAGAGAACAGCAAAGCCCAAGTCCGAAATATCGACTTAAGCTCAATCTCCTTTGACTTGAATCTGCAACATGGATACGGTAAGCGAACGGAACTGGAAAATGATCTTCTTGAAGCACAGGAGATGATCCGATGGGCGGATCACCTAATATTCGTTTATCCGATATGGTGGGGGAGCACGCCGGCTATTCTGAAGGGCTTTATCGATCGGGTATTCTTGCCTGGGTTTGCATTCAAATACAGGCAGCATTCACCCTTATGGGATAAGCTTCTATTGGGTAAATCTGCACACCTGATCGTTACGTCCGACACCCCTGCCTGGTACAATCGACTCGTGTACCATCGTGCCGGGCTGAATGTTATGAAGCGAAACGTACTTCATTTCTGCGGTATCAAACCAGTACGTATAACCGAGATTGGTCCTATCAGACCATCTACATCTGACCAGCGGGATAAATGGATTGCTCATGTTCGAGAGCTTGGTGCCAAACTCTCCTGATTTTCATGTATGCTATTTAGCCCCAAAATGAACTCGGACACTACACCCCTTATCCCGATACAATAAAATCAAGACGGAGGGGAACGCCATGACAAGAAAACAAAATGACCTGAATTTCAAGAAAAGGGTTGTCGCCAAAGGTAAAAAAATCGGCATTATGACCGCTGCAGCCCGGCAACATGAACTGGATCCCAAGATGATGCTTCGATAGGCCAGAGAATTGGAGCGTGCAGATCTCGATCAGTTAGATGGAACGCTATAAGCAAGCGACCTTTGTTCCTACAGCCTCTAATTATGCAGCGCTTGAAAAGAAACATGAGAAATTGATAAAGCTGTATGCTGAACAGGCATTGGAACGGGAAATCCTTCGAGACCTGTTAAAAAAACGAACCCAGGCTTGCGGATAAAATAGAGATTGCCCAAACATACATTGACCAAGGAAATCCCGTACGACTTGTACTGCGCATCCTGGAAGTGGAGCGCTCCATGTACTATGCATGTTCAAGCACAACCGCCCTCTCTAGCTGAAAAACAAAAGCCAAGCAGTCAGGCTAGAGAGCAGAGTCCTACGTACAAGAACCGCCTGAACTGCGGGGATACGTTGGAGCGTTCAACGCAGGAAGCTCATGACTTTTAGTCATGAGAGGTTCAATAAAAAAATAAAGTATAATTAATTGGACGGAGGGCATTATGACTATTAAAACAGGAAGCTTTATCTTTATAAGAGTTTTTATGGGGTTGATATATTTATGGGTAGTTGCTGACCGTTTAGGCATCTTGGGTCCAGTTGGAAATCTAGGTGTGGTCTGGGGAAACTTTGATAACTTTTTGGAGTATACAGCTACTTTGAACCCTTGGTTCCCAAGAGTAGTGTCTGATATCCTAGGTTATTTTGTAACCTTCTTAGAAGTTGTGCTTGGTGTTTTATTGATAAGTGGTATTCGCTTAAAAGAGACTGCTTTAGCTAGTCTTGCCCTGCTTTTGGTATTCCTATTGAGCATGATTATCTCGATCGGTTTTAAGGAAGCTTTTGATTACATTGTTTTTACGGTAGTTGTTGCAGTAGCTTCGGCACTTCTTTACAGGGAAGCAAAAAAGAGGAGGCCGGGGTGGGTTTAGCCTATTTCGTTTTGAATCGGAATCCACTTCGCTGAAAGTTTTAAAATTTCAGATAGAATCTGATACTTTGTTTCTTACCACAATGCATATATTCATTATATTTTATAAAGATGCATTGTGATTTTAATCAATTTATACCAACTTTTCTTCTGAAATACTAGTTTTTTATCTACTTAACCCATGAAATTTTTTAACATTTTTGATGAAAATAATAAGAGATTTCTAGAGTTTATTTATAGGTTGAAGTCTGAGTTTTATGGCCATAGATTATTAGTGAAGCTTTATGAAAATGGCAAGTCCCGTGCGGATATTGCTAGAGAATATGATATCACTCCATCTGCGTTAGATCGCTGGATTAAGAATCATCAAGAAACAGGTTCCTTCGCTGCGAAGGATAATCGTTCAGAAGAGGACAATGAATTGATGCGCCTTCGCAAAGAAAATCAGCGTTTACTCATGGAGAACGACATTTTAAAGCAAGCCGCGCTGATCATGGGACGAAAATAAATGTGATTCGATATAACACTCACAACTATTCGGTATCAGCAATGTGCGACGTCCTCGATATCCCCAAAAGTACGTATTACTACCATGCCGATGTAACAGGTAAACGTGCACAGAAAGCGGAAGATAAAGAGCTTTCCAAGGAAATTGCCCGTATCTTTAAAGAAAGTCGTCATAACTATGGGACACGTAAAATCAAGAAAGAATTAACTAAATTGCCAGATCCAAAGCATGTGTCTCGGCGACGGATTGGCCGGTTAATGAATGAAATGGGACTTGTCTCAAACTATACAGTGGCGCAGTATAAACCTCATAAGTCAACCTGTAATGAGGCACCAGTGAGAAACGAGTTACAGCGTCAACTTAACCAAGAGGCGTCTTTAGCAGTTATTGTCAGTGATTTAACATACGTTCGTGTCGGAAAAAGGTGGCATTATGTATGCTTATTTGTCGACCTTTTCAATCGTGAAATCATTGGACATAGTGCCGGTGTCAATAAGACCGCAACCCTTGTATATCAGGCAATCGCAAGCATTCAAGCGAATTTAAATGATGTCAACATGTTTCATACTGACCGCGGAAGTGTTTGATAATAAACTAGTTTCAGAAGCACTAGAAACATTTGGGATCCAGAGATCCTTGAGCATGAAGGGTTGTCCTTATGACAATGCCGTTGCCGAAGCAATGTTTAAGGTATTCAAAACAGAATTCGCTAATGGAGCTCATTTTGCTTCTCTTGAACAACTCTCCCTTGAACTTGATGACTATGTTCATTGGTTTAACAACATTCGCATACATGGAACACTTCGGTATGTGACACCTGTAGAATCTAGAAAGCAAGCCCTTTAATTTTTTGTCCAGTTTAGTGTTGACATTCCACTACTAACACAAATCTCGAAAGAATATTAGTCAGTCAAGGTTTCCAATATGATAATCATCTTTCACTTCTCAAATATGTGATGTAGACCATGTTTGATTCCATCTAAATTTTTGTTTGCTTGTAATCTAAGAACAGTTCTAGAGATTTTTGTACAAAAGCCTTATATCTTTTTCTTTCTTCCTCTTCCACCACACCAGGAGTCCATTGTCCTGTTTCTGCGTAAATTATTACTTCATGAGGGTCTTGATCTGATTTAAACCTTTGTCCATGTTTCGCTTAGAAATAGGATAATAAACTGAATCATTATATGGTCCCTGCGTCCAATAAATCTGATATTCTCCATTTTTATCTATAATTGCAAATCCATCGACACGATATATTTTTTCCATTCTTTCTACTTCCATTGGTTGTTTCTTTTGACTCAAATTG
>NZ_JBGUAV010000048.1:0-6742 GCF_041821005.1 Halalkalibacter sp. AB-rgal2 | reverse complement strand
ACCATTTCCTCAGTGAAATGGTGTCTTTCATAATAAGATTTATTTATGTTTGAGCTGGTATAAAGGACTTTTCATCTAACTCTTTCTCCATTTTTCTGTATTTCACTAGCATAGCAATTCTCCAAGGGACTATCATACCATATGCCAATAAAAAGAACATACCTGCTAGCTCTTCAACATAAATCGAGTCACCTATGACTAATTTGAAAAGAATCCGTAATAGTAATAGTCCAATTAAAATAAAAACAAATGCTTTTGAACGCTTTAAATAAATTTGCTCGTTTCGGATTTCAAACGTTGATGTTTTAATGAGTAAAATTGAAAAAAACATCCCAACTGCTAATGCTTCAATGACCTGTAGGAGGTCAGGACGAGCCGGCTCGTATAAAAACATAAAAAAACCTGTCGACATAAACATTGGAGGTAGAATAATTTTTTTTATCGTCGCTGGACGTTTTATTGCCTTTAAGCGGATAACGATCGCCATAGTAGCCATTCCTATCGCACCAAGCGTTGTCACCCATATATATAGATCATTCATGGCGCTCACCTCATTTCAAGCCTAACATCTTCACCCTACATTAAGTAGAAAAACACCTCTATATGGGAGGTGCTCGTCCATTGTTATTTCGTTTGTTGCTGCTTTTGCATCGCTTTCATCATCTGATTAATTTTCTTTTGCGATGGATTTTGCCCCATTTGCATCATCATCACTCGAAGCATTTGTTCATTAATAGGTGGATTTTTCTTTAAATATGACATCATTGTCTTACGTGCAATGAAAAACCCAATTGCGATACCTGCTACTACAGCAAGTGTATATCCAAGGATATGCCAAATCATGCGTACAACGTCCTCCTTCTTGCTAAATACCTTTCCTATTATATCTTAATGACTCTCGATTTAAAAGGCTTTATCAAAAAAACTTATAAAGGTTGAGAACGTTTTAATTGTTGAATCGGTTTCAACCAACCGTATCGGTACTCTTCAATACTAAAGGCAAAAAAGGTAGGTGCACAGCTTCTCAATACTTCAAAGAACATCATTTCGACCTCTGGTGTCCCGCTCGCGGTAACATGAATCGATTGACTGTCGATTACTAACTCTGCTTGCGCTCCTGAATTTAGCGTAATAACATTCGTCTGCTTATGATTTTCATATTGTTGGTTCTGTTTAAAGGCTTGCTTTATTTTTTGCTGAACAAACAAAGTCGGTATCGGTTTTGTAATATATTCGATTTGTTTTCGAATCACTTCTTTTTTTATTGGTGAAGCATTTTCATAGTCAAGAAACAGATAAAACAATTTTGATTCTTGTCCATAATACTGGTGAGCAACACTTTCTTCAAAAATATACAATTCATATTGTCTCATTCATGGACACCCTCTCGTTATTGTTTCCTTCAGTATACGAGATAGGAAATAAAATAGTTGTCTGAACTCGGAGCAGAGGATCACTAGTTTTGTCGAAGAGTGAACTTTTTGCTAATTACTTAACACAAAGAAGCACTTTAAACAATTAGTTTCAGCCTGTCGACTAAGTCTCGCAAAAGCGAGACAGTCGAGGGTTTTTTTGAGTAGTTGCCACGATACGGCGCTTCGACCTCGCTCCCGGGATGGGGGGAACGCTTTCCGCAGGAGGGCGTTGAACTAACCGGCATGCCGGTGGATTTCGACCTTCCCTTTCCTCCTGAAGGAATCGCCCCCCATCCCATCCGCTTTGAATAGAGGAGTAATGGAAATTCCCTTATCTTCAACCCTCTGAAATCAGAAGACATCAGACCGTTTTCCCCCTTAATATAACTGAAAAACGTCAGGGATGAACAGGCAATGATGTCAAAAAAGTTGGAAGATAAGCAGATGGAGATGGTTTTGATTGAAATATTTGTACCTGCATTCGGTCCAACATCGACAATATGATCAGCAATTTTAATAACATCCTTGTCATGTTCAATCACTGTAACAGTTTTCTCGGAGTTTTTGCAGCATCCGATTGAGTCTGCGTACATCATGGGGTGCTGAAGAAACACCCCCCCTCCAATGTCACCTACAGAAAATAGGAAATAACGTAAAAACGCCTTTGAGAATTTTTTCTCAAAGGCGTTTTGTCTACGCTCTGAAACAACTAGTTTAAAGTGCTTCAAGCATTTCTTATTTTTGTAATAATACTTTTAATTTAGCTACTATATTTTCTACAGTAAAGCCATATTCTTTAATAATCTTTTCTCCAGGTGCAGATGCTCCAAATTGATCAATCGCAATCACATCGCCATGGTCACCTACATATTTCGCCCATCCTAATGAGGACCCCATTTCTAATCCGAGGCGAGCCTTTACATTTGGAGGGAGCACTTCATCTTTATAGGATTTAGGCTGCTTTTCAAAACGATCCCAGCTTGGCATACTTACAACATTCACATGGATGCCTTCTTTTTCTAATGCTTCTTGCGCTTCAACTGCTAAAGGTACCTCTGAACCTGAAGCAAGTAACAAGGCATCAACTTCAGCTTGTGAAGATTTTGAAGCGACATAGGCACCTTTCTTCACACCTTGGTAAGCAAGTTCTTTCGTACTAGCTAATGTTTTTAGGTTTTGACGAGTTAAAACAAGTGCAGTTGGCGTATCCGTACTTTCCATTGCTACTTTCCAGGCAGCTACTGTTTCATTCCCGTCTCCTGGACGTATAATAGAAAGCCCTGGCATAGCTCGTAAAGAGGCTAATTGCTCAACAGGTTCGTGTGTCGGTCCATCTTCACCTACTGCAATACTATCATGTGTAAAGACAAACACGACCGGAAGCTTCATTAAAGAAGCAAGACGAATCGCAGGGCGCAAATAGTCAGAGAATACGAAGAACGTAGCACCAAATGCCTTTACCCCACCATGTAATGCCATCCCATTGACAGCACAACCCATTGCAAATTCACGAACACCAAACCAAATGTTACGCCCAGCATAGTTATTTCGCGAATAATCACCTAGATCTTTCATATATGTCTTGTTTGAACCAGCCAAATCAGCAGAACCACCGAAAATGTTAGGAACCTTTTTCGCAATAGCATTTAGAACTTCACCTGATGATGCACGAGTAGCTAAGCTCGAACCCGCTTCATATACAGGAAGATCTGCATCCCATCCTTCAGGTAGCTCGCCTTTTTGCGCTAGCTCAAATTGCTCAGCAAGCTCAGGGTATGATTGCTTATAAGCAGCAAATAACTTATTCCATTCCTGTTCTTTCTGTTCACCTTCAGCCTTTTTAGATGCAAAGAAATCTTTCACTTCTTCTGGAATATGGAAATCCTCTTCAAAAGTCCATTCATACGCAGCTTTTGTTAAAGCAATTTCATCTTTACCAAGTGGAGATCCGTGAGAAGCAGATTTACCAGATTTATTAGGTGAACCAAAACCAATTGTCGTCTTTACTTCAATTAACGTTGGTCGCTCGTCTTGCTGTGCTTCTTCGACAGCACGATTGATTTCATCAAGGTCTGTCCCATCTTCAACACGAATAACTTGCCATCCATAAGCCTTATAACGATCTTCAACGCTTTCAGAGAACGATAAATGCAAATCACCGTCAAGTGAAATGTCGTTTGAATCATATAATACAATGAGTCTGCCCAATTTCAAGTGACCTGCAAGTGAAGCTGCCTCTGCTGAAACGCCTTCCATTAAATCTCCATCACCACAAATCGAATATGTAAAATGATCAACGATTGTATAATCATCTTTATTATATGTGTCTGCTAAATGACGCTCTGCCATTGCCATCCCAACTGCCATAGCAATTCCTTGGCCAAGCGGACCAGTTGTCGCTTCTACTCCAGGAGTATGTCCGAATTCTGGGTGTCCTGGTGTTTTACTTCCCCATTGGCGGAACTCCTTTAAATCGTCCAAAGAAACATCATAACCAGCTAAATGTAGCATACTATACAGCAACATCGATCCGTGGCCTGCTGATAATACAAAGCGATCACGATTAGACCAAGATGGGTTAGATGGGTTATGATTCATAAATTTCGTCCAAAGACTAAATGCCATTGGAGCAGCCCCCATCGGCATTCCTGGGTGACCTGAATTCGCCTTTTCAATACTATCAATTGATAGTGTACGAATCGTATTAATTGCTAATTGTTCCGTTTGTCTTGACATTCTTTTTACCTACCTTCCTAAATTTACAGAATACTCACTCACGTCTATCATGATATACTTTCTGCAACATTTTCACAAGCATTATTCATTTAAAATGAAAAAAGAAAATGATTTATATTAATATATTAACATTTGTACAAATCAATATTCAATTATATCTTTTTGTTAGCATAATTGAGTTTAACTCATTCATACAAGCCATAAATTAAATCTCTTACCGTAAAAATCTTATTCGTTAAAGAGATCAAGAAAAATAGTTGAATAGCACAACTAAAGGTCATTAAAATGGACAGACTACCATTTTAATGACCAGAGTCGCTCAAACTTTGCTAATTTAATGCAATGAATTCTTTTTACTATCTTTTAACGCTTTTGGAGTAACATCATTTCCCTTTTCATCAACAACTTTTACTTGATGTAATTGTTGTTTAAATGACTGACGAAATGTCTTTATGTACGCTTCTCTTAACCGCTTTTGCTCCTTCGCTTCCTTATCTGTTAAACCAATTGTTTTACTCTTCTTTGCTAACTCATTAATCCGTTCAATTTGCTTACTTGAAAGCATGTCAAACACTCCTTTTTGCTACTTCTATTACTTTACACGAATGATTGACATACTTTCAAGTGGTTTGATTATGGCTGCTTCCGTTCCCACTCTTGATAGCGGCGATTGATCGTTGCTTTAGACACATCATAGCCAAGACCTTTCAATGTAACGGCTATATCGTGGAACGTTAATTTTCTTTCTCGTAATCGAATAATTTCCTCAATAGGTACATCCTTTTTTGATCTACCACCATGTGTACGATTTTTCAAATTCTGTTCAGGCCTGTAGCCATTTTCAACCGCTTTTCTCATCCCACGCTTAATCTTACTATTGTGTAATTTCCTTTGATATTCTTCCACTATAGATAAAATGTCCAAAATCATTTCATCTGCTTCTGATAATGATACAGCCCCTTGATCTTGTACCGTGAAAATGGATATTTCTCGTTTTCTGAAATGATGTAATAGTGCTGTTTTAGCATGACCTCTCCCTAAGCGAGTATCATCTTGAATTAAAAGAATGTTAATCTCACTCTTCTCTACTAAATCAAGAATATGTAAGATGCCTTCTCGATCTACATGAAACCCACTTGCTTTTTCAGAAACGACTTCACGAACGTCGAAACCGTTTTCCTTTGCAAACCGTATTAATTCGGTAGCTTGTCTTTCTAATGACGTTTGCTGTTCTTTCTTATTCGTACTTACACGACAATAAATAACGGCTTTCTTCACTCATTTTCATCCTCACTTAAGACGAGATATTCATGTTGCTCATACTGCTCCTCAAAAACATGCTTTTCTTCATTTCCTTCAATAGAGTTAGAGGATGAGGGAATCATAATCGATGTGTACATAAATAATAAAGCGATAATCCCACAAATCACAATAAACCACTCTTGCTTTGACAGACGTTTTACAGATAACATAGTGAATCACCTCTAATAAGAATGTTTGTTCGTGTACCTATCGTAATACGAACACTTGTTTTTGTCAACACGTATTTTAGAACTAACGTTTGCATTACATATGTTCGCATGGTATAATTTAGCTATTAAAGTTTGAAGAAATGAGGTGCGATTATTGTCAAAACTATCAAAACGACAACAAGAAATATTAGATTTCATCAAAGTAGAAGTAAAGAAGAAAGGTTATCCACCTTCTGTACGTGAAATCGGTGAAGCTGTAGGGCTCGCATCGAGTTCTACTGTACACGGACATCTATCGCGTCTAGAAAAAAAAGGAATTATCCGTCGAGATCCAACAAAACCAAGAGCCATTGAAGTTCTAAACCTAGACCATCATGATGCTATCGTGAAAGATCGTACGGCAAATTACGTGCCTGTTATTGGTAAGGTCACCGCAGGACTCCCAATTACAGCGGTTGAAAATGTCGATGATTACATTCCTCTTCCAGAACATTTAGCCTCAAATGATAATATGTATGCACTTTCTATTATTGGTGAAAGTATGATTGAAGCGGGCATTTATGATGGTGATATGGTCATTGTTCGTCAACAGCAATCAGCTAATAATGGTGACATTATCGTCGCAATGACAGAAGATGATGAAGCAACCGTAAAGAGATTCTTTAAAGAAAAGGATTATATACGTTTACAACCTGAAAATTCTACTATGGAACCAATTATTTTGAAGAATTGTACCGTATTAGGGAAGGTTGTAGGTTTATTTAGAACAATCCATTAATAACGAAGCTTGTCTTCAACCGTAATAAATAGTTATGCTCATGATCATAAAGTTATAACTCGTATTTTATGTGTATTCCACGTTTACCCAGTGCGTTTTTCTCAGTTTGACATAAGGTATAGTATAACCTTATGAAAGGTGGTGTCATTTATGGGCTACTATGGACCATGGTATGGTGGTTACTGTTGTCCACCACCACCACGCTGTGGAAGTGGAAGCGGTTTTGGCTTTGCGTTAATTGTTGTATTAGTGATATTGCTTATCATTCTAGGAGCAAGCTGGTATCGGTAATCTCACAAAAAAGGAACAAAAATGATTAACATTTTTGTTCCTTTTCTTTC
>NZ_JBGUAV010000047.1:0-8708 GCF_041821005.1 Halalkalibacter sp. AB-rgal2 | reverse complement strand
GGAACTCATCGTCGTTTATTGCGACTTTTCTATATTATCAACTAGTGACCACAATGTCAATAATTTTTTTAAATTATTTTAATGTAGTCATGAATGACAACGAGAAATAATATATCATGATTCGTCACCTTTAGTCAATATTTATTTTATTTCTTTTAAACTTTCTTTTCTCGTTTAGATTTATTAACATCGTTCACAACTTAAATATAACATTCATCCCATATAAATGTTATATAACCTAACGCGTAAGTAGTTCTTTTAACTCATATCTAGTAAAAATGACATATGTTAGTTGGAATTGGGGGATCGATATGGAACTTCAAGAACATTTAAACTTTGTCTGGATTTTTCTTGCTAGTGTATTAGTTCTAATTATGCAAGCTGGCTTTACCGCTCTTGAGGCTGGTCTAACAAGAGCAAAAAACTCTATTAATGTTGCAATGAAAAACATCGCAGATATTATGCTTGCAACGTTAATTTTCAGCTTAATCGGATTTCCATTAATGTTTGGTGAAAGTATTAATGGCTGGATAGGAGGATCATCTTTTTTCTTTCATAATATGTCAGAAGATCCATGGAACTGGTCATTCCTTCTTTTTCAAATTGTTTTTGCTGGTACGGCAGCAACCATCGTTTCTGGTACTATTGCTGAACGTGTTAAATTCTCTGGTTATTTAATAGGAACAGCATTCATCGTTATTCTTATTTATCCCATCTTTGGTCACTGGGCATGGGGAAGCCTTTGGATCGATGGACAAGAAGGTTGGCTTGAGGGCTTAGGCTTTATGGATTTCGCTGGATCAACTGTCGTTCACTCTATCGGGGCGTGGGTTGCTCTTGCAGCAGCCATTATTATCGGTCCGCGAATCGGTAAATACAAGAAGGATGGTTCTGTCTCTTCCTTTAGAGGTGCGAGTCCAGTCATTGCAACGATAGGTGTTTTTATCTTATGGTTTGGTTGGATGGGGTTTAACGCAGGCTCTACTACGTTTGCCGATGGTAACATTGCAATTATTGCCCTGAATACACAATTAGCAGCTATTTCTGGAGGAATCATCGCTCTAATAGTTTCATGGTTCATTTATAAACAGGCTCACGTTGAAAGCTGCTTAAACGGATTATTAGGGGGGTTAGTCGCAATTACTGCCGGTGTAGATGTGATGACGCCACTTTATGCAATGCTAGCCGGGGCTATTGGTGGACTAATCGTTGTATTGGCTCATTTATTAATTGATCGTTTCTTTAAAGTCGATGACGCGATTGGAGCTATTGCTGTTCACGGTGTAGCCGGAGCTTGGGGAACACTAGCAGTTGGTTTCTTCGGTCAAATAGAGCTTCTAGCAGTCGACAGCCGATTCCATCAAATAGGCGTACAAGCATTAGGAGTAGTTGTGGCCTTTGTATGGGCCTTCGGTTTAGGGATACTCTTCTATTGGATCGTTCATAAAGTCTATCCATTGCGAGTCACGAAGGAAGAAGAGAACGCCGGCTTGAATGTATCAGAACACGGTGAGCATATCGCTTTATTCGATTCGATACAAGCTATGAAACAAATAGCCGCTACAAAAGGAGATCTAACTCAAACATTACCTATTGAACCGTATGAAGATACAGCTGAGCTCCATCAAGCCTTTAATAAATTGGTTGCGAGCCTTAATCGGATAGTCGATCAAGTTAAGGCCGATTCCCATTTTGTCCATCGAACGTCTAATACAATGATTGAATTCTCCGAACGTCTTTCATTATTAACTAGTGATCAGAAGGGATATATTGAGCAATCGAAATCCTATTTAAATGACAAACAGAAAAAGTTAGTGAAAGAACTCCTAAATGATGAGCAAGTGCTCGCTACAATTCAAGAATCCTTTAGCAACATGGAGCAAATAGGCAGCAGAGTTTCCACCATTAAAGAGGAAATACAAACGATTGCTTCTCTTATCAATACCATTACAGCTTCACAATCAGAAGCCAATCAATCGATGGATGCATTCACAGAAAAAATGAATCAAATTGCACACTTTTCAACGAAGGTGGGGAATATCACTTCAACTATCTCATCGGTAACCGAAAAGATTAACTTACTATCACTAAATGCTCGTATTGAAGCAGCAAGAGCTGGCGAGCACGGTCAAGGCTTTGCCGTAGTCGCAGAGGAAATTCGGACTTTAGCTGATCAATCTAAAAAAGCCACAAGCGAAATTGTTGAAATTTTAGATGAGAATAGTGAAATCATTCAAACGATAAGCCATGATCAATTAGAAACGGTAACAAGCAAATTTGATCAACTATATAAGGAGCTAAACTCTCTACCAGTTACCTTCACAAGCATAGATAAAGAAATCGAAAGCGTCCATCAAGAAACGACTTATTTTGTTGAAAAATTAAATCAAGTAAGTCAAGATACATCTAAAATGGGCGAGAACCATTTAAAGCAGCAAGACGAAATGAAAGAGCTACTTGAAATGATCGATCGAATTCACTCAATGACTAACGACTCAACCGATATTGCCAATGTCGTGAAAAACTCTTCGACAAAAATGAAAAAACAAAGTGAGCAATTGCGACAAAGCGTTCAACAATTCAAAACCTCGCCAGCAACATGATAAAACGCTACTCTTTCAAGCACTGTGCATGGCCCGTTTCAAAACTTCCCTATGAGCTATCATTCTCATAAAGAAGTCATAACGAGCGCAGCCAGTGCTCTTCTTTTAAGCAACTTTCAATGTAAACGTTTCATTCCGTATATATCAGGTATACAATTACAATAGATTATTAAATGAGGAGAGATGTGACATGATAGAAACATCAGAACTTATCATAGATGCAAAAGCAACACTCGGGGAATCTCCTAGCTGGGACGAGAAACTTCAAGTTCTCTATTGGGTAGATATTATCGAGAAAAAATGCTTCATCTATGACCCTTCTAACCATCATCAGAAGACGCTTCAGCTTGGACAAATGGTCGGTGCAGTTGCACCTAACGAATCCGGAGGGCTTATTACAGCTTTAGAATCAGGCTTTTACTTTTATAATAGTGAAGCAAATACGACAGAATTCATCTCCAATCCGGAAGAAGGAATAAACGAGAACCGCTTTAATGATGGAAAATGCGATCCCGCTGGCCGCTTTTGGGCTGGAACGATGAGTCTGAAAGGACACAAAGAAAAAGGAGCCCTTTATTGCTTAGAACCTAATTTATCCAGCACCAAGAAACTTGACCATATAAGTATTTCAAACGGACTTGCATGGTCACCAGACAATCAATATATGTATTATATTGATACACCTACACAAAGGGTTGTACGATTTAACTACGACATCACGAACGGTCAAGTCACTAATCAAACCGAAATCATTACAATTGAAAAAAGCACTGGATCACCAGATGGAATGACGATCGATCAAGAAGGTATGCTTTGGATTGCTCATTGGGGAGGGGCAAAGATTTCGAGGTGGAATCCAACAAGTGGTGAACATTTACTTGATATACCTATCCCTGCATTAAATGTGACATCCTGCGTCTTTGGAGGGCAGGATTTAACGGACCTTTACATTACAACAGCAAGAATGAATGATGAGCAATATGAACACGCCGGGGGCTTATTCCGCATAAAAACCAACATCCAAGGAAGTCCTACTCATCGTTTTAAAAAGAATACCGTTTAAAAAGATATCATCAAAAACTCCATGCAAAAAAGGTTCAAGCAGGGATGTCCCACTTGAACCTTTTGTATGATTTATTTTGGTGAGAAAATAAAGTATAAAACAAAGACAACGAACAATACGTACATTAACGGATGGATTTCTTTCGCTTTTCCTTTACAAATCATCGTAATCGGGTAAAAGATAAAGCCTATCGCAATCCCCGTTGCAATACTGTATGTTAATGGCATCGCAATCACCGTCAAGAAAGCCGGTACAGCAATTTCGAACTTATCCCATTCAATCAAGCGAATGGATGAGGCCATTAAAATACCGACAACAATTAAAGCAGGAGCTGTCACTTGCTCTGTTACAACTGCTAATAATGGCGAAAAGAACAATGCTACTAAGAACAATCCAGCTGTTACAACTGATGTAAACCCTGTACGTCCACCTGCAGCGACACCAGAAGATGATTCAATATATGCAGTTGTTGTCGATGTTCCAAGTACCGCACCAATTGATGTTGCCGTTGAATCAGCTAATAACGCTTTTCCAGCACGCGGAAGCTTATTATCTTTCACAAAACCTGCTTGGTTAGCAACAGCATACAATGTACCTGCTGTATCAAAGAAATCGACAAACAAGAATGTTAGTACCACAATGACTAATGTCCAAATTTCTACTGTCGACCAATCGAACATAAACGCTTGACCAAATGTCGGTGCTAAGCTTTGAACCGAACCAACAATCGCATCCGGACGATCAATTAAACCAAATAGTAACCCAGCAATAACCGTTAGCACCATTCCATAGAAAATACCGCCTTTAAAGCCGCGTACCATTAAAATAACCGTTACGACAATACCGAACACCGCAAGCAACGTCGTCGGAGCTGTCATGTTACCTAATGTAACAGCCGTTGCTTCATCGCCAACTACGATACCTGCTTGCTTCAATCCAATAAATGCAATAAATAAACCAATCCCAGCTCCAGCTGCATATTTAAGCTCTGCCGGAATCGCATTAATGATCATCTCTCGAATGTTTAATAGCGTAATAATAATAAAGATAATACCTGAAATGAATACTCCGAACAACGCAACTTGCCATTCTACTCCTAATCCAATAACAACTGAAAACGCAAAGAATGCATTCAGTCCCATACCAGGCGCAAGTGCAATGGGATAGTTCGCTAATAGCCCCATAATTAATGTTCCAACTGCCGCCGCCAATGCCGTAGCCGTAAATACTGCACCAGGGTCCATTCCAGTCGCACTCAATATATCTGTATTAACAAACAGAATATAAGCCATAGCCAAAAACGTTGTTAACCCCGCAATACTCTCTCGTCCGATTGAAGTTCCATGCTCTTTAAAGCCAAAAAAACGTTCCAACCTTTTCGCCTCCATTTTTTTCAGTCTTCACCTAATTACATCCACAAACAAACAAGCCCCTTCTAAATCAATAAAAAAACTTCCAATTCATCTCATACGAATGGAAGTTTAACTAGAAATCATCAGATTTAAGACAGGATGCAAGCAAAAATTTAGATGATTATCGTAGTCAAACTATTTACGGTAGTTTGGTAGAGACGTGCAGGCCCTATTCCTGCATTTATACGATAAGACTCTTATATAAAATTATTATTTCTATATAAGAGTCTACCAACATCATTTTTATCTGTCAACAAAAACCGAACAATCGACAACAACCTTTTATTATTATTCGCTTACTCACACTCAATCGTGGCGTATTCCCTTAGAAGCCTTATCGATAGTGACTTAGATACGACTCTGATAGGTAGTTGTAAAACAGCCTAACAAGAAGACCAATAACAGGTATTTTATTACGAAGCTGGCCTGGATAACACCCTTGTTTTGACTTTTAATAAAGCTTAATAGGAAAATGTTTCAACCCGCGAATGATTAAGCTTTGGCGCCATTGTAGGTGAGACAAATCTGCGGCAAGCGAAAGATTAGGATATTCCTCAAGCAGCACTTGAAGCGCGATTTCACCTTCTAGCTTTGCGAGTGGAGCGCCGAGACAGTAGTGGATGCCTTTTCCGAAAGCGAGATGAGGGCTTTTCTCTCTTGTGATATCAAGGTTATTCGGGTCGTCAAATTTTGATGGATCATGATCGGCTGAGGCGAGTGAGACAAGGACGTGATCTCCTTTTTCTACTTGTTGACCCATAAATGTAAACGACTCACTTGCCCAACGGTCTGTGCTAAACTCAACCGGGCCATTAAAGCGTAGCAATTCATCAATCGCTTGCCCGATAAGGGAAGGGTCCTCCTTTAATAAAGCTAATTGTTCTGGATGAGTGAGTAAAGCAAGTAAACCATTGGCAATTAAGTTGACCGTTGTTTCATGTCCAGCGACAATTAAAAGGATGACGAATCCATACAATTCCTTTAACGATAACTGTTCATCTTCTTCTTCTGCTTGAATTAACTCGGACAGTAAATCTTCTTGTGGGTCGAGGCGTTTTTGTTCGATTAATTTTTGTAAGTAGGCGGTAAATTCGTCCATCGCCTCTTCATAACGGGGTGCTTCAGTAATCTCGACGATGACGGTTGACCAACGTTGGAAATCGAGGCGGTCTTCAGAAGGAATACCGAGTAGCTCACAGATGACTCGAATTGGAATTGGAAAGGCATAGTCTTCAATAAAATCGACTGCTTTTTTATGTTTCATCATAATTGCTTGTTCTTTGGCGATTTCTTCAATACGACCTCTTAGTTTCGCTATTTTTTGTGGGGTGAAGCCATTTTGAGCGAGGCTACGGAGACGGCGGTGATTAGGAGGATCGGAAAAAAGCATACTGTGGGCAATCGGTGATATAGTTTCATCAGTGAGCTCAGGGTAAACGGTTTTCATATCTTTAATAAACCGTTTGTCTTTTAAAACAGCTTCTGCCGCTTCATACGAAAAGGCCATCCAAGAATACTGGTCTTCATTGAACATTTTAACTTTAGCAAAAGGCTTGTGTGACCGGATTTTTTCATAATATTCATATGGATTTTGGTGGAACTCATTTGAAAATAAATCAACTGATTTCAAATTCATCAATCATGTCCTCCATTCTATATTTAAACCCTTATATCTATCATATATAGTATAACATCCTCAAACTAGAAATAAGAGGAGAATTTTCCAACATAGAAGGCGGATTTAACAGAGAAAAAGACATGGGAGACCAAACGCGAGGTCAGTAAAAAAATTCTTGTTAAATAATCTTGAATACGTGCTTTTTTACTATTTTTGTTTCTCATTTTTATTTCAATTCAACTATATGCGAAAGAAATGCTTCTAAGTTTGCTGATATCCACTTATCTTTATGAGTCACAGTATATATATTCAATAATTTATAGTGTCCAGTAACTTTTGATTCTTCCAGCATTCCGTTATCTATCTCTTCTTTAACAACAAAATGTGGAAGTATAGATTTTCCGAGCCCGCAAAGAACACACTTTTTGATTGCTTCTACACTGGGCAATTCAACTTTCGCTAACGAACCATACTCCTCATTTTTTATATTTTCTTCTACTGCTGGTCTCCAGCTGCATGAGTATTCGGTTACCAGCATTTTTCCTGGGATATTCTTGTTTTGTTTTTGGGCAGATTGTATAAAGGAAAGTCGAGTATCCTGTATTTTTTCTATTGTTAATTCTTTTGAATGCCAATGGGGTAAGTCAACGAGAAGTGCAACATCTATTTCATTATTTTTCAATTGAGAAGAAAGGTTGCCGTCTTTCACTGATTTTATTGTCAGCTCTACCTTTGGGTATTTCTCCATAAAATCCATAATAATAGTAGGCAACCAATAAATCATTAATGACTCACTTGCTCCAATAATCAGCTGACCAGAAGGACCATCTGATTTGTGTATCACTTCTTGCGATTTAGAGTAAAGTTTTATAATTTCCAAAGCATAAGGAAGAAAGTCTTTGCCAGTCTGAGTTAATGATATACTCCTTCCAAGACGATCAAAAAGAGGCTTCTTCAATTCTTCTTCCAGTTCCTTTATATGTCCAGTAATAGATGACTGAGCATATCCTAATTCATTAGCAGCTTTCTTAAATCCTCCTGTATCCACAATGGTTTTAAACGTTATAAGATGACGAAGCTCCACTGTAAAACCCTCTTCCCTTTTTATTATCATATTTACCGAACTAATTAATCTGAAACAACCATTTTACTGATAGTGTTGCTTATTTTAAACTGTAAATAAGCTATATTCAAGTGATATAAAAAGGAGATGTGAATAGATGAGTACTTTAGTATTATTAGGAAGTTCAAGAAGAAATGGTAATACAGAACACTTAGTAAATGTTGCTTTACAAGGAATAGAACATGAAAAAATATATTTATTAGAAAATAACATTTTTCCTATCGTGGATCAGAGGCATGTAACTGGAGGTTTCAGTCCTGTTCATGATGACTATGAAAGGCGATTTTTGGATTTTTTAAAACATGAGACAATTTTCTTTGTTACTCCTTTATATTGGTTTGGCATGTCTGGCCAAATGAAAGTATTCTTTGATCGGTGGAGCCAATACTTAAGAGACGACCGTTTTGATTTTACAAAGGAAATGATGAAAAAGCGGGCATATGTAATTGTCGTTTGAGAAAATCCTGATCCTAAAATTGCTTCACTGCCCCTGATTCAGCAATTCAATTATATTTTTGATTATGCAGGAATTGAATTTGTTGATTATATAATTGGTAAGGGAAATTACCAAAATGATATTTTAGAAGACTCTATTGCCTTAAAAAAAGCAAAATTGTGGAATCAGTTCTTGTAAGCGGGTGTGCGTAAGGAAACTTGAACAGAAAATTGAGCATGGGTAAGACGGTTTTACATCTCTTTTTTGTAAATGTAATTCAGTTCAAAACAAGCGAGGATACACAAGTTGACATTACAGCAGTAACCAATTTGTGAGAATGACTTTTCGAAGTGTGCCATAACTGTGCCACAGAAATTAGAAAAGCCCTAAAAACCCAGTGGCCTTTAAGTAATGTGCGCAGCCGTTGCCCGATTTTAAAAGCCTTGATATGAG
>NZ_JBGUAV010000046.1:0-9495 GCF_041821005.1 Halalkalibacter sp. AB-rgal2 | reverse complement strand
ATTGTTTTCTCTTCACCGGTTTCTCCTCCATCGACTGTTGTATTCTTTGTTGACGCTGGAATCCCTGTAAAAGCAAGTGACACAACTCTTAATAGGCTAAGATCTATTCGATGGGTAATCGTTTTGTTCCACCATGTTTTTAGGGCATCGACAGACAAACGACCTTCTAACGTGTCCTTTTGTTGTTTCTGTTCAAACGTCATCGTCGAACGCATGGCAGCCAACGGAACCTTCGTCGCAAATGAATACAGAAACTGAAACCTTGGGTCTGTACGGTAATGAAGCAAACTCCGGCCTAGCGGGGAGTGTGCGAACCATCCTTGTCCCCTTCTAAGCTGCTCGTCAAACGACATTTTCTTCACATATTTCGCCAATCCTACTGTCGTCCGACCGATTTGAGTTTGGGTGACACCGGATTGTTTAACGACACATTGAAGGAAGGATGCGTTGGAAAGCACGGAGGAAAATGCTTGGTTCTTCTTTGCGTCGTTTACGATAGACTGAATGGTTGGTAGCTGCACTTGAAACCAGTCTGGTGTTTTTGATTGTGCGGTTTTCTTCTGCCCCGCTTTCAATAACACTTCTATTTCAGCCATGGCCTCTTGAACGTGATGATGGTCTGCTTTTCCTCTTTTCGTAAAAGCGACTAATTGTTCCGTTACATCTGAAGTCACTTCCACTGTTTCTTCTTTTCGATTCATCACATTCGAAAACGAAGGAGATTGTGCCGAAGTTATATCCGAGACACTCTTTATAATCGCATCTATTTCCTTTGAAATGCCTTCTAATTGCTTATACTTCCTATGTATATCTTCTTCTTGATCCTCTATGTATGATTGATCCACACCGTCAGATCATTCGAGTCGACATTCGCTTTGAAATCATTGAGATGCTTCATCAAATTTCTCTCTAGCTGATTCGATAAACCGATAAACGCCTGAAGAAGCGTGCCGTGATAGTCACGGAAATAGGTCTTCGCTGCATTCGCCGTTTCTCCTTTAAACGTCTCCATCTCGATAATTTGATTAATATTCGACTCGACCTCGCTTAATCCTAAACGAAGAGCTTTCATCGTCTTTTTTTGTTCTTCCACAAAGCTTTGCACTTCTGAAAGATTCACTTTTAAATTGGCCACTGTCCACCTCCAAAACAAAGAAATACCGCCCACATGGAAAACGAAACAACCGATTTACTGGACTTCCATACGTCTCTTAATCGGATGTGACATAAGAAGAAATAGTTTCCATGTTTTGAGGCCTGTATCTACATTTATGACAGAGTCATAACTTCTTTCTACCATATACTTCTTATCTGTCATTTAGTTACCATTATAATCCATGTTATAATTTAGATTATATAGGTGTAAGTCTCCATTTTAAGAACAGATAAAAGTCCTAGAAAATTTTAACTTCTGTTCCTAAAGCAAGTATTGGTGGATATCAGTGGCAGTGGTAAAAACTAGGATAGAAAAGTAATGTTTACAATAGAACCCAACGGTGATGTGAATCGGTCCACAGATTTCGCTGGTGGGTTTGTAGATGCTGTACGTAAGTTATTGGGATCGGACAAAAAATAAGAGGGGCTGTTTAGAACTTATGTTGAGAAGTATATTAGGGGACACGCTAGGATTTATGCTTGGATATACTTTTAGTGCTGTCATTATTGGTCTACTAATTAAGTATTTTAACAAAGATAAGATGACGTGGAAACAAACAATTATTGGAATAGTACTGTTGAATGTGGGTTTCATTATTTTCAATTTGTACGTTTTCCCACGCTTTTAAGGTGTCGATGCGATGCAAAAACTCATTATTCGGATATAGACAATTGTTAGATGATAACCATATTGACGGTTTAGCAGAATTAAATTAAGAAGCTATTGATATCTCCTTAGAAGAGAAAGATAACATGTACAAGTAAATCATAATCGTTTTAAGAGCACAAACTACTTTATGGTTTGTGCTCTTAAAATAACGGGAGTTGTTTAAATATATTGAAGGTTGGTATAACCGAAAAAGAATTCATGGCACCATCGGTTATTTAACCCCACAAGAGTTAGAAAATACAACTTTAAGCATCGCGGCTTAGCACAAACTTCATTAGAAGCACTGGCTTTAGGAGTGGCGGGCATGATAGCTTAGTTTGGGCATTGCCAGCCTCTATAGCTAGCTTCCTGACAAGAGACTCAAGCCCGCAGAACAATTACATTATCATTGCTTACAATAACGACTGGCCTTCTTTTTCCATTTAACTCAACAGTCCATATTTCCCGTTTACCTGTTTTACTCATCTTCCTTACCCCAAAACATCTCTTCTTTTTCTTTTATGATTTGCTCTATTGGAGGTCTGCTGTCAAAGTAATTATCAAATAACTTATTTAGTAATTTGATTCGTTCCCCATTATCCATTTCTTCGATTGCTTTCATTATCTCATCAGCAGTCATTCATAACCACCTCATTTAATAAATAATTTACTCAAATCAATTATACAATAGATTTAAATTTTAATAAAACAATCGTTAGCTGTACGAAAAAGAAAAAAAGAACAACTTTTAACTTATGTTCTTACTTTTACGAGAATAATATATTTATTTTTTTGTGCTTAAATTTGACACCGGTCAGTCACACCGTTTCCGCATCTTTCATCTGATATTTAAATCTTATTCTGATTTGGTTTCATTAATTTCTATATTAAAGTGATAAGCAATTTTCTGATAGAGTAAAATGAAGTGATTCCCCGCTTAAAACAATTACTGTAAATCATTTTAAAGCTTCTTCACTTCTTTTCACCTTAAAGATCTTACTCTGCGGAATATTGGGATTGTGATGAACAACATATGCTTTAGAAAAACGATATAGGTATTCTGCTTCATGAGACTTAGGAGTTAAGATTATCATTTTTCGCTGTAGTTCCTTCTCATATAACTCAAACACTTTATCTTTACGTCCTTCATCAAGTGCACTATCAAACTCGTCGAGTACGATATAGCCTGGTGTTGCACGAATCGTTTGTAATAATGCCAAAGCAAATAGTAAGGAACTAAGAGACTCTTCCCCACCAGATACCCCTTTCCCTACTTTGCCGCCTCTTGCTTTAACACTTACATCCTCTAATCTTCCTCGATGCCCTTCTTTACGTGCCTTAATATATAAGGCATAATGAATTTGATTACGTCGGTCTGTTCTCATATCCCAATCTATCTCCCCTTGGAAGCCAAACAGAGACATATAATGGACAAACTTTTGATTAACATCAATAACTTTACTATTAATTGTGCTTTCCAAATCTTCTTTTAGACGTTCCATTCGCTCTGTATATTCCTCCAACAATAGTTTCGATTTCTTCACTTCTGTAGCGGAGCGATCATACTCTTCTTTCATTTTTTGATAGTTTTCTGGAGCAGCTTCATCAATCCCTGTTTCATTTGCTGCATGAGAATATTGAATTTTTCCACTTTCTCGCATGTCTTCTGCCTCAGGTTTAGTTACATTAGGTAGTTCTGTAAGCTCATATGCAAAACCTTTTAACTGCTGTTTTACAGAGTCTAATAACCTTTGTGTATCATGCTGGACGGATGAATAGTTCTCTTCACTCGTTAAATATTCTTCAGACCGATGTTTGATTTGCCTTTCTATTGACTCAATTTCTCGGTCTTTGTTTCTGAGGCTATCGACCAAATCCTCTATATCCCGATTTAATTTCTTTTCTTCACGTCGTTTCTCATCCAAGAGGGAACCAAGTTGTTCTAACTGTGCATTGTTATTCTTTTTCTCTCTTTCTAACTCGGTTAAATATTGCTTCAATTGGCGTACTTTTGTTATTTTTTCCTTCTCTTTTTCATACTGAATAAAAATTTCTTGATAGTTTTTAAAAGTTTCTACCTTTTGCTTCCAGTCAGCACGCTCTTCATTGAGCCTATTCCACTCCGTCTGAATCTCGTCCCTATTTTCCTCGAGTTCACGTTTTTCATAACTTAGATTGTAATGCTCACTCTTTCGCCACTCTCGTTCATTTTCTTTTAGCAAAAAGGCTTCTGCATCTTTTAAAGCCTCGTGTTTGCGAAATAACGTACTTTTTCTACGTGTTAATTCATCTATTTCATTTGATAGATTGCTAATGTCATTGCCAAGCAGTTCAAGCTCATCCTCTACTTGTACTCGATAATATTTTAAAACTTTTTCACTTAGAATGATACGCTTCTCCTCTTGGGGACCTCTTATCCCTCTTGCATCGATAAGCACTTCATTTTGAATCCGTGGTTTTTCATTTTCAAAAAAGCTCTTAACCCACCAAAGTGCTTTTACCGCAAGTGGATAGAGATTATTGCTTAATTCTTTTATCTTTAAATGTTTAGCCGGAAGGTGTGTAATTGTTATTTCTGGAATAATATTTGGCAATGGGACATGATATAAATCATTTGGTGCAAGGAAATCTGTTTTGTTCACAAACAACGTATACTTTATCGAATCAAACAAAGCTTCGTCTTTCGGCTTAGCTGCTTCATCTAGTTCAACAAGCTCACGCAAAGGATATACTTCTATATTTCGTTTTTCGAAGTACTGGATTGCCATTTCCTGACGAGGACTGTAAACGCGATTGTTTCTAAGGTTTTCTAGTTCTTTTTCTAACCTTCCTTTTTTAATTACAAGATTTCCTTTTTCATCTTTTGCATCTTCTAGTCGTTGCTCATTGAACTCCATTTCTTTTTGCACAGCTTGACTACTGTTATATGCATCAATCAATTTATGCACTTCTTTTTCCTTAGCACTGTCTTGGACAATCTTCACTTTTAGTTCAGCTATTGGCTGGGTTATTTCATCTAATACTTGTTTATTGCTTTCCAACAACTGTTGCTTTTCTTTCATTGAAGCGTCAATGGAAACATATTTTCCCTCTGCATTAACCAAAGCTTCATTTAGTTCTTCTTCAGTCATGCCAATCCGTTCTACTCTCTTCGTCATTTCCTCGATTTCCTTTGAGACAGCCTCCACTTTGTCTTTATGATTTGATATCTCCTCTTGCAAGCGAGTTAGCTCACCGTCCAGCTCTAGCTCATGAGACTCCATTTGACTGATTGCTGCTTGAAACTGTTCATGCTTTTCTCTCTCGTCTGCTAGTAGAATTATTTCTTGCTGCTTCTCTGTAATTCTCTCTTCTTTGTCTACTTTTAATGTTTCTATTTGATCTCTTAAAGTATTCATTTGATTAAAATGATGCTTTTCCAACCATTTAAGAGCTGAAATATACTGCTTGAATCCTTCTTCTAATCGTTTGTTTCGACTATAATACCTATCTAATTCGTTTTTCTTTTGATTTAACTGGAGTTTGTTAAGACCTTGTTTACTCTCCGCTTCCTGCAAGGTCTGCTCCGTTTCTTTTACGAGTTCTTTGCTTTCTTCCCAGTTTTTCTGGATTCTATCAATACCATTCATTTCACTGAAAATACGAAAACGCTCTTCTGGATGCATCACTGCAAACTGGTTTACCTCTTTTTGATACCAAATTAAATAAAACTCATCCGGATCAACAGCATATTTATAGAGAAGTTGATTTTTATATTCAGTAAAATTAAAGTTCCGATCTCCAGAAGAATATTTCGTTTCCCGTTCCCATTCGTCAATGACCTCTCCCTCTTGAATATAAAATTCTTTTTTTACTGGATCACCCGGCTTCTGTTCAATTTCTAATCGAAACTGAACAAACTGTGGCGCATCAACCTTGATTTTTCCATCATTTTTAAAAAGCAACTCAATTTTTGCTCGCCACGTTTGGTCTGTTGGAAGATTGTTTGACTTTAACCCTTCAAGGTCAACTTTACTTGAATAAAGAACGCCACCCATACAAAACGTGACCGTTGATTTTCCTGCACCATTTGGTCCAGAAATTAAAATATGGTCATCTTTATCAGAGAAATCCATAACTATCGGCGTATAATCTCGTATGCCTGAAAATTTAAGTCTCCATGGAATCATTACTCGTGCCTCCATTCATGTTGTAGCGTTTAAAGAACCGTAAGACATCATCCATGTGCAACTGATTCGATTGACTAAACTCGGTGTATCTTCGTAAAAAGGAATCCGAAAATAAATTAGCACCAATAGATGTAAGTTGATAGGCTTCTTCCTCTGAATTCGTATCATATACTTCAATTGCCCCAATCTTTTTCAACGGGTCCAAATTCGCTTGAATCTTTCGTGTTACCTGCAATGATTCGTGGCCAAAACTATTAATCAATTGGGAAAAGAGTGTATATTCATTCTGCAGTACGTCTTGGTGATAAAAAATATACATGAGAATAGCTAAACTTTCTTTATTTAATAGTGTTTTCGCTTGTTTTGCAGGCACACGCATGAGTGCTACTACTTGATTTCTTCGCTCATCATAAATCACTTTTATATAACGACTAACTGCTTGGTTTACTCGCTTGAGAAAAGAGAAGAATGCTTGTTCATCATCTGTAATTCCAATTATTTTTTCTACTTCCTTACGTGAAAGTCCAAAATTCCCACTTCGAATTGTAGCAGACGATGAAAAAAGGATTTGCATAAATGCAAGTTCTTCCTCTGTCGTTAGAAAGCCTTTTAACGATTGTAGGGCTGCTAATGGATTAACGTTCGTGATTTCTTCCTCGTTTTCTAATTCCATATGTTCCCTGTTCATCCTCACTCCACCTCCAGTCACGTTGATCTTTATTATGGTACAGTTGCTTTTTCGCTTGTTCATCAATGTCAGCTTTTTTATTTGCCACTAGTGCTGAAACACCAATTAATCCGTTGAGTACGTCACTCCATTTGGATGACCCAGACTGAATAATTAGTTCGTCAAGGCCTGCTTCTTCTACTTCTTCCAAATACGCTTCAATCCTCTCTGTGTGTATCATTTGTTTTGTCATTTGCCATTTCGAATCGCCCATTATTTCATCCAACTGTCCTTCCATTATTTCTTCAATATCTGGAAATTCTTCTTCAACTATTTCTTCTATCTCTTCTGTAATCGGTTCATAGTTTTCGATATAGTGAATTCCTTCATCAATAGCCATCGGTGATAGAGGGCTAGCAAATTTCACCGGTGCCCAAAGACCGTCTATTTCTTCGTCCTCGTATTGTCCTTGTTCCATGAAACTTAGTATTTGATGTGCGTTCGGTATTTCAGAACCAGGTGGTGGGTCAAACGATTTTACGATGAACGTGCGAAACGCTTCCGGTTGGATTCTATGATTAAAATCCGTCTCTTGCAGATGGGCAAACTTTAAAATTTTATTAATTGTCCCTAGGCTAATTTTTGTTCCATCACTAATCGCAGCCGTACCTCGTTGTTTAATATCTGAAAACACAAGCTCTTGATCAACTGTTTCAAATTTCTCCATTCTTGCTTCCATCTTACCTTCTAGTTCTGTCATCAGATGATGAATCACTTCTACTTGTGTTAATGCATTTCGGTCTGCTAAATACTCAAGTTCCCTTTCATGGAGAAGCAATACAGCTTCTTCCACATTTTTAATCATACTCGCAAGCTTATTCCCACCAGAAATCCCTTTATCATCATATGCTTCACTTAATTCTGCATCTCTTTTTGCTTGAAAGAGTGACCTTGCCACATCATCATTGAGATAATACGCAAGAGAGTCATTAGCTAGACGAATTAGTACATCCATCATTCTTTTTCCTACATCACGCATTTTAATTCGTTTTGCTGTTTTGGCTACCCAGTTAAATTTCCCCAAAACGAACACGAGATGCTTCATATAACTATGCGTAATTGTTTCATCATAGCCATATACATTGCGATAGCGATAAAATAATGTTTCCTCGCTTTCAATCGGCTCTGCAATACCGAGTGCTTCTTGGTTAATAATATTCAACACTCGGAGGAAACGTAGTACGTGGATTGGTGACTGAAAATACTCCCTATCACTTAATTCCGTTAACACACCTGAAAGTTGTGCAATATCACGCATCGATTGTAGTAACTCAGGTTTATCATCTGTAACGTCAAAGATCGAAATTAATGATTGATCCACTTTTTCCACAGCTCTACACCTCCAATTTCTTGTTCCTGTTCTTCTTTACTCATTTGTATCGATTGTTGGTATTTGCTTGCAAAAGTCCCCCACTCTGTTTCGACGGTTAATGGTGGTACAATCCACTTGGTTAGGACATTTTCATCTTCTGTTAACTTATATAATTGCTCGGCAATCAAATGACCTGCTTCATCAACGTCCGTCCAAATAATAACTTGACTGACACAGGCTACTAGTTGCGAAATTAGTTGTCTATGTGCAGACCTTACTTGTCCATCCACACCTAATACAAAGCTTTTCGTATCTCTTAGAAATTCTTCCTCGTAAGCCATACGTGTTAACACACCTCTGTTTTCAACCAACCACAACACGTCTGCTGTCGTTTTAAACGTCTCCGAAAAAACAGCTAAATCTGTCGTTGCATGAACAGTACCATAACCATAATCCACGTAGTTCCCTTGCATTGGTCCAGTAAAAAACAATGGTGTAATCGTCCCCATACTTGCTAGGCCTAACAATTGAATTGGGCGATGAAGGAGGTTTTCTGTTTCCTCAATAAATTCCTTTTTATAAGCGTCAAACTTTTTTGATCCACCTATTTTCCGATAATAGCTAGCACCTATTTGCTTCCAATCAAAATGCTTTTCCGTGCATGCCAGTTTATATAAAGCAATCAAAAAATGTAGGTATAATACTTGTTTCTTCAAACGCCAAGAAGGATGCATGCGCTCAATTAACTTAGTCTCTCCAGCTAATACACTATCTGTCTCACTTGTAAATTCATCTAATTGGCTTGCTAATAAGGCAACAACATCTGCGCGCTGGTCTTGTTCAAAACCTGGAACATCGCTACTCCTGGCAACTTCCCATTGCTTATTCCAATCAAGTAACCAGTTTCTACTCTCTTCTTCTGCTTCTGCTTGTACCTTTAAGCTCAGTTGATAAAGCACAAAGCCCATTCGATATCGTTCTGTTTTTACTGTTCTCTCATCTTTTTCTAAACGAATTTCACGAATTACCCACCCAAAACGAATCCATTCATAGGTTTCTTCAGAAAGATCAACCTGCTTTTTCGTATTCGGACTTTTAAAACTGTTGGTAAGTTTTGTTGGAATTTTATCTATTCCCTGTAAGTCCGTAGTACTCCCAACCATTAGCCTTGCGACAATTCTTCTTGTTCTTACCGTTCGTTTAATTACCGATATATGAATAATGCCGTTCTGCTCAGATCCATCGCTGACATGTAAGCTCTCATTTTTTAATACAAAATGATGCTGCAAATAATCCTGTAACTCTACAGAAACCAAGGTACAAACCTCCTCTATTACTCTTTTATTTTACCATGGGTCTAGGTGGTAGTACGATTGGAACAGACAGAAAATATTAGGAAGTTACTGAACAAGATAAGTCGTATCCTTTCTTTGTTAGAACGAATATCCTTCATCTCATCCATTTCTTCACTCCTATTATTTTA
>NZ_JBGUAV010000045.1:0-9949 GCF_041821005.1 Halalkalibacter sp. AB-rgal2 | reverse complement strand
GATTCTAAATCGACAATAGTGATATTCTGACTTTCCAACATCTTTCTTTCAAATTCACTCATCTCATTGAAAATACCACAGAGATATATTTGAGGGCAATTTTCCCCCATGTTGTCTCGTAACCAACCTAACCAACTAAGAAAATTGGGATCATCCCCTGAGAAACCAAGTAAGCAAAGCTGAGTCTCAAGCATTGACTGCTGTACAGTATTTACTAGTGGTGCGTATTTTACTGGATATGTTCTGTAATCTTCCTCACAAATGATATACGGCTTTGTATTAGGGATACTACCATGTAGTTTTATTATTCGTGGGTGGGTACTTCCTGGAAGGTCATTTTGTGAAGTTAAAATTTTATAATTTTTCCTTACAGAAATATTATCAATTGACCTTTCAAGTAAAGTATCATAGTTAGTAGTAAAAACATCGTTCCAATTCAAATCTAGTAACTTCACATGTAAATCGCCAGGAATAAATTTATCATCTTCTATACTCTCTTCAATAAATTTATCTAGTTTATTCCTACCAAAAGCTACCTTATACTCTTCAGCCAACTTTAAAACATTTTTCCCTGATGTCTTTTTCATCAATACTTTTTCCCATTGTTTTCTTTCATCCCCCTTATCAGGACAGGGGTACAGAGATTCATACATTATTTTTGCGAGTTCTTCCCAATTTGGTGAAAGGGTATTTTCCGCTAAACTTATTGCATTTTTAGAAAATCCTGCTCCTACCATAACGGAAGTAGATCCATATTTATTAGGATCATGTAACCTTTTTGCAATATCATTTATGTAGGTATGAACTAACTCAGCGCCCATCTACCCATCTCTCCTTTGATAAAAATTCACTTTCAAAAACATTTATTAAAATATTTTTACCTCTTAATCAGAAAATTAAACTCGTAAATTAGAAAGCATTACTATAGAAGATTATCGTTTTTTCTGCTTCACAATAGTTTACAAAAATTTAAAATCCAATTTAAATTTAAAAATTCCCATTTTAGTTACTTTTCATTATTCACGATACGAGGTAAATGCTATTTTTTCATTCCTAAAAATTTATACCTTCCTCACAAATTTTAAATTTGTTTTACTTGGAATAAAAACCTATATCTCTCCGGTATTTCCTAACTCATAATAACATCAATTACATCAATATCTTCAAACTCCAAAACATAACTTCTAATCTGTGGTTTTGCAATTTTCAAACTAATATTCATCTTTTTCACGTAATACAGAAAGTCACTTAGTAGTTTAGTCTCGTTCTTACCTTCTTCACTTCTATCTTTTTTACAGCTTTGATAATATTCTAAGAATTTATTACCTAAATAAATACATTTTGGTTTAGGTATGTTCTGTATAGGAACTCTCTTTTCCTTGATCTGGTAACCAACATAAAGCACAATTCTCCATTCCCTTTCATATTCCCACTCTTTATACTTTGAAATTACTGAACTTAATACCGCTAAATCTAGTTTTTTATCATCTTCACATATATATGTTACATCCAATGGTTTATCTATGTATAAAACTGGATAAATAAAATTAGAAATCCTATTTTGGTCTTGTCTAAATCCATACTCTATACAAATACCTTTGTTGTTATTTGCATACAGACTCCACATTTTGATATCCTGATTACTTGAACTTAATGAAGTTATTCTAAACCCATTGGATAAGTATGATAATTTAAAATTATCCTCTTCCTCTGAGTTTTTTAATAGAAGTTTTGTAGCTTCACTATCAATTATTTTGTTATATCCTATTTCCCTAGCTTTTTCATTAAGATTTTGTATTTGTTTTAATTTTTTATTATAAGTATCAAAGTGCATTGTAGAGTCGTATAAATCGTTGAACTCCGTTGGAATTGTCGCGGTTAAATTATTGGTCTTTAAATTTAAAACGCTATATTGATTTATGCTAGTATACTTATATAAAAAAGGTGGGAAGTTTTCAGCGTCAAGAAGTCTTATTTGATCCAAGCTAGTCCTATTTCGCATTAACTCTTTAAGGTCATTTCTTGCAGATCTACTTAAAATGTAGTTCAATGTATTCATTGCGTTGATACGCCCCTTTGCTTTTCAGTTAACGCTGTCTATTGTCAGGTGAATACACCCCAACCGTCATAAAATTATAAAATAGCCAGTTCATAATAATAGAATAACATTTATATCCATTTGTCGAAATGATATTTTCGTAAAAAAGATTATTGTACAGAATTAAGTCTACTCCGCAATACAAGAGTTAATCTAGGACTATGCTGAATATCTTATGATTTTATATCTTTTATCATCAGATCGATTTTTGCTTTATTCGTCACTAGGTATTCACCAAAAAAAGAAACCTTGAAAGGCTATAGCCAATCAAGGTTTTTCAAATTCTATACTTCTTGCTTAACTAAGTCTAATAAAAAATCACCAAAGTCGTTAGCAATTATTTCATATGTTTGACTCTCTAATTCAACTCCAGGCACAAAAGATACTACTTTTGGTTCTCCATTATCATCAAGGTGACTATAGTCTAAACAAAATATTTCGTCACTCCCAGTATCATATATAACTAGCAGATTATCAGGTAGATTAATTTCCCTTCGCTCTGTTAAAGTGTACCATATGGCGTCTGGAACTGATGAATTTTCAAAATCAGCATTAATAATTCCGTAAATTTCTTGTGCTCCGAAATTACCTGCTCCAAATGTCTTTAAATAATCAAAATATAAACCAGTAAACTTTAACCCTAATTTTTCTCCAGCCAAACTAATTAATTCCTCTGTACGACCACCCACAAAGTCAGCAATCTCTTCATCATTCAAAATAATTTCCTTTGCTTTTTGATAATTTTTTGCACTCATGTCCATCCCCCTTTAACATTAAAAATCATTGGCTCTATTTTTCCAGTAATCAGTTCGCCATTTATTAAACTCAGACCTATTTATACCTGAAGGTATAGTATTAGGATTGATGTGGATTACAGAACTATTATCTTTATGAAACGTCTGTGTCACCTCTGCTATCGAACTTTCATTTCTTTGTGTTGTGTGATGAAGGTTTATAGACTTTCCATCTGGACCAAGTGGAGCTAATCCCTTCTGCATTCTTTCAAGGTTAGTTCTACCACGCGCATCTTTCATATTTGGATTTATAATATCATCTCTTTGATAAACTTTCACGTTTTTAAATTGGGTTGTTTTATCCCAATAATTATAACCATTATATATACCCATATTCCCACCAGGCTCAACCTTACTAAACTGAGCCCTGTCACTTTCATCCAACTTCCGAAACATCGCTCGTGAATCGATCACATTAAACGGTACCGAACTGGCTACTACTGGAGGCATTCCTAATCTCGCTGCGAGATCACTGATGGTGTCCATTCCTCTTTGTAGCGTGTTCTGAACGGTTGTGGCTGTCGATTGAATCGTGCCTAGTGTCGTGCCTAGCGTTCCGGCTGGTGGGATCGTTGTCGGTCGATTGGAGGAATCCGTCCGGTTGTTCTTGGCGGTATTGGCCATTTTGCTCGCTTGGCCTAACCGAGACATGCCTTTATCTCCGTATATAGAGATTAACACTTTTCTAAACATTAAAAATCACCTTGATAGGCATACAGCCAATCAAGGTAATTTTTATCTAGTTATTTTTTCTAGTAGACCATATAACAGTTCCATCATCTAAAGAAACGCTCAAAATTTCATTTTGACTTGATACTTCAATTAGATTCCCTTTCTTGATGTAGTTATCCATTTCTTGTGGATGATTTATTATCGTATCAATTTCAACAGTACACGCATAATATTCTAAATAACCTTCTTCATCCATTTCTAAGCCATTATCGGTTTCATAAATGGTATCTAATTTTCCTTTTATTCTCAAACCATTTAAAAACTCAATCAATAAACTAGTGCCATTGGGGTAACTACTAATTTTCTTTATTAATTTATCCATTTATTTTTCACCTTTCTTTACGGTCTCGAAGGTACAATATGTGCACCTTTCTTTGAATAATGAATTATCCCTTTAGTCGTCTCAATTGCTTGACCTGTATTAGGGTCAACATATTTACCAATTACTTGTCCAAAATCTACACGCTCTTTATTTTGTCCAATCCATTGACCTGTTCCAGCATGAGAGTCTAATAATTTCTGAGAGTCACCATTAAATATACTTTTTCCAGATTGATAGTTTGGATGACCAGGAATATGTTTCCCTTGCTTTCCTGAATGTACTGTAGCGTCAAAACCATTTACGACTTTTACCGTACCATTCCCCCCACCAGGTTCAACCTTACTAAACTGAACTTTGTCACTTTCATCCAACTTCCGAACCATCGCTCGTGAATCCATCACATTAAACGGCACCGAACTGGCTACTACTGGAGGCATTCCTAATCTCGCTGCGAGATCACTGATGGTGTCCATCCCTCTTTGTAATGTGTTCTGAACCGTTGTGGCTGTCGATTGAATCGTGCCTAGTGTCGTGCTAAGCGTTCCGGCTGGTGGTATCGTTGTCGGTCGATTGGAGGAAACCGGCCGGTTGTTCTTGGCGGTATTCGCCATTTTGCCCGCTTGGCCTAACCGAGACATGCCTTTATCTCCGTATATAGAGATTAACACAAGTCCTGATGCGTAGCCTAGCCATTCCCCTTGAGAGTAGCTCGTCCCATTGATGACATCTTCGTTGAAGGAATCACGTAACATTTGCCCCATTTCTATGATAATCCCCGGTTCCTTGATCACTTCCCCTGCAAAGGCGATTTGGTCTTTGACGGTGCCAACAGGATCTTTCGCAAATTCCCACAAACCCTTCCCTGTATCGATTCCCGCTCTTCCAACACCAACGGCCCCTCCTCCGATCATCGCCATATTTTGTTCCATACGATGAATACGACTGTTAATCATCGGAATGTTCCAACCTTTGATCGTATCCAGAATCGCACTTCCTTGATCGACCGAATGAGTAGCCGTTTTCAGCCACCATTTCTCATGCGTGCCATGTGCTTTGCTGAGCGGGAATCCATTCGGCTTCCCTTGAAAGTCAGTCACTTCAGTCACATTCCCTGTCCCTATAACACCGAGCTGCACAAGTGAAGCATTGTGTGGACTTCGTCGGAAGTGTGCCACGACACTTCGTAACGGCATTCGCGCTAGGACACGTTCTACGATGACTTTGATCAAATCTCTTTTCGTCGTCTGTGCATATTTCTGGAGCCCTAGTGAGCTGAGTGATGCTTTCGCTTCATTCGTATGTAAACCCAGCCGACTGATCTGACCACTTTCCGCTTTTTGAATGGAAAGAAGGTCTTTGAGAACAGTCGATTCCTTTGCTTCTGTTACTAGTGGTTGAATGGTAGACAGACTTGTCTGAAACCCTTCTGCTCTTGTGGTACTCGTCTGATTCCCAATAGCTGACATCAACCGTTCGATTTCCGCTATTGATTGTGAAATAAGCCCCTGATCCTTCCTCCCGGTTTTCGTGAACGTCTCTGCTTGTCTTGTCAGCTTCGATGTCACCTTCAGGACATCATCGTGATCCTCCTGCACGCGGGAGGAAGAAGGCGATGTCGCACTTGTTAGATCTGATACACTACGGATCGTTTGATCGATTTGCTTCATGATCCGCTCAAACTCTTGATAAGCTTGTTCGATTTCAGTCTCTTGCTCTTTCACATAAGAGCTCTCAACAATCGCTCGTTCGCTCCTATCGACGTTCATATGGAATTCGTGAATGTGCTTCTGAAGGTTCTTCTCTAATTGGATAAAAAGTCCTTCAAATGACCGAAGAAGCGTCCCGTGTACGTCACCAAAATAGACCTTAGCCGCATCGGCAGCTTCTCCCTTAAAGCTAGACATTCGACAGGTCTCTTTTATATTCGCTCTCACATCTCGGAGCCCTTGCCGAAGCTCTCGTAATTGCTGAGATTGTTCTTCCTTAAAGGCATGAACCTCGGCCATGTTCACTTTCTCATTCGCCATCTATTCTTCCCCTCCATTACAATTATTCCATTATAATACAGGTAATAGATGGTGTATATAGGATATCACTCACATTTTAACGCCAATATAAATGGCATATCTCATTTTAAATGTATTTATCCAAAACTGAAAAACAATGCTGCGCAGTATTTAGTCTATTACGTAATACAAGAGTTAATCTGGCACATATGTAGAATCGTCTTATAGTTATTATATCTATTATCGTCAGATCGTTTACAGCGTTTAACTTAGTATTAGACACCCTATAACTTTACAAAACGAACATACATTCCTATAATGAGTATTAATCTAACAAATTTAGGAAGGTGTAGCTATGATAGTATATCAAACGACCCATCTTGAGGATACCATTGAGAACTTATATAGCCAGCTTGGAATAGATACGCCATCTAATTTCAATATGGATGATATAGCGCGTATACTTGGTATCAGCCTTCACTTTCAAGCTTTTAGCAGTCAATTAGTTACATTCAGAGGCAAAACAAGAATTAACATTAATTCCGAGCAAACGCAACAAGAAATGTGGGAAGACTTTGGGCATGAACTCTGTCACTACTTAAATCAATATGGAAAACAAACGAATATGGCCGAACTTTTTTTAAAATTTCAAGAATATAAAGCAGATCACTTTGCTCTTCATTTTTGTGTGCCAACTTTCATGTTAGAGCAAGTTGAACTACCTGCAGAACGTAATCAAGCAATAGCGTTAATAGCAGCAAAATTCAATGTGACAATTCCATTTGCTAAGAAGCGCTTAGAGCGTTACGAACAGCAATTAATAGGTTCAGAGATTAATCTTCGTTTTATTGCTCAATTTGAAGCTATGAATCTATTCAAACAACAAATTGGATGTGACTCCGTTTTAGAAGATCATAATAATACTTATTTGGTAAAACGCCACAGGATTAAATAACATAATGAGAAATAAGAGTGATTGTTGATCAGTATAAGCTCATGTCTATACGTTTTTTTAGTATGTTCTTAAATAATCTAAACTGTAGGTTTTGATTCAATTGACAATTTCGATGAATAATTTAGAACGAATGTCCGAAGCTTTTTTAAATATAAATTAAGTATAACAAAAGGCAGGTGTTACAATTGCGCCCAACGGGATTAGATATATTCATCTATTTAAGGAAAAGCCGCAAAGATATAGAAAGCGAAAGAAAAGAAGGTGGCGATACCCTTCAACGACACAGAAAACTTCTATTAGAGGTTGTGAAAAAAGAGAATCATAACCTAGTAAGTGAGCCATTTGAAGAAGTTGTATCTGGAGAATACATAATCGAACGTCCTGAGATACAAAGGATGCTGAAAGAAGTGGAAAATGGAGCAGTAGACGCTGTGCTTGTTGTTGATTTAGACAGGCTTGGCCGTGGAGATATGTATGATATGGGTTCTATCTATCGTACATTCAGCTATTCAGAAACATTAGTATTAACTCCTACAGATGTCATCGATCCAACTCAAGAAAATTCTGAATTGATGTTTGGCGTAAAGAGCATTGTGTCACGAGAGGAACTCAAAAGCATTAACAAGCGCTTGCAAAATGGCCGAAGAGCAAGTGCTAAAGAAGGCAAATTTATAGGCAAGCAAGCACCGTTTGGATATAAGATTGATCAAAATTTAAAATTAGTGCCGGATCCGGAAACAGCTCCTATAGTTAAGATCATTTTTGAAAAAATATCCGAAGGATTAGGACGCCACAAAGTAGCACGATATTTAGAAGAAGTTATAAAAGCTAATCCTCCCTCTAAATATCAGTTTTGGGACCAATCAAGCATTTCATACATTATAAAAAACGAAGTATACAAAGGAAATATCATCTGGGGGAAAACAAAGCAATATAAGCGAAATGGCAAACGTATAACGAAGAAACTCCCTCGAGAGAAATGGATTATTGTTGAGAATGCACATGAGGCTGTCGTACCAGAAGAGTTATTTCGAGAAGCAAATAATGCTCTATCAGCAAGATATCGAACTCCTACCGTCCAAGCCCTTAAATTGTCTAATCCACTTGCAACAATTTTAAGATGTTCCATTTGCGATCGTGCTCTTAAAGTCACTCACTCAAAGGACAGGCCGAATAAACAAGTCCGTTGCGAGACAAGAACATGTGCCCCTTTTCAAAAGGGTGCACTTCTACCAATTGTTTATGACAAGTTAATCGAATCCTTAGAATCTATTTTAGAATCTATAACTATTGAAGGAGAATTAGTAAAAAAGCAAGAAGAAAAGCTATCGGTCTTACCTGGTCTCAATAAAACACTAGAACATGCCGAAAAAGATCTCGCTTTGTTAGAAAAGCAAAAAACGAATCTACATGATCTCCTTGAACAAGGCGTTTACGACATAGAAACATTTATGGAACGACAAAACATCATCGTATCGAAAATGAAACAGCTGCAACAGACTGCAATTGAAACTGAAGAAAGCATTAAACGGGAAATGGAGAAAGAAAAGCATTACTCTACCTTCCTCCCTCGAGCACGTTCTATTTTAGAAACCATTAAGAATACTGATGATCCAGAACATATCAATAAGCTGTTAAAGTCCATTGTAGAGAAAGTTGTTTATACTCGTAAGAAAGACTGGAAAGAGGTCGACAAGTTCAAATTAGATATCCATTTAAAAATATAATAGCTGTAGCTATGAAATAAAAATTAAGCAAACATACCTTGCAAACCCTTATTTTACGATAAATAAAAAGAAGCCATTTTGAAAAAAGATTGATCAAAATGGCTTCTTCTTCATTAGATTTTAGTTTGGTTTTTATAAAAAAAATTAATTATTTTCTACCTATATTGTTCAATAATCGCGCTGGATTGTTGAAGATGGTTATTAAAGTAAAGCACCCAGTTAGTAAATAAAGTTTCCACTTTGGTTTACTAAACTCCAAACTGTTTTAAATGGTGGTCAAGGTGCTTATAAATTCCTTTTCCCCATTGCTCAGAAGTAAGTTTACCGAAAAAAGGATGTGGGTGATTTGTACACTTCTGAGGACCATTACTTTGAAATGTAATTATTTTTTCCTTTAGTTTTTCCTTTTCTATTTCAAACTCCTTTTCATCTACAATCAAAATGGTAGGGATTGTTGACATGTTCTTGGCTAATGGCTTGTCATTATAAAGAATGGGTTTCACAAACCTCCCAATTAATATCCCTAACCAACCTCTCGAAGGAAAGGCATTTCCCATTGCAATGTCTTGAAAGGATGAACAATGTGCCAGCATTTTGGCAACATCCATTTTACCCCATTGAGGTTTTGAATTTGGGCTTAAATTGTCAATTCGGTTTAAAACTTCCTCTGCGTGCGATTGATTAAAAATATCTTTCATTTTTGTGCCCCCTTTGCATGTTTATTACCACAAATCCCTAATTGATTGTTGCACTAAACTGCCCGTTAGTGAAATAACATTTTAGAAATTAATAGCTTTTAATCACCAAATGCAAATATTATTTCTGTTTCGCAAACTAATTCTCCATCAACCGTAGCTATACCTTTGCCTTTTCCAATAGGACCTTTTAATCGAGTTATTTCAACCTCAAGACGCAGTTGGTCTCCTGGTTTAACTTGCTGTTTAAATCGGCATTTATCTATACCTGCTAAAAGCCCTAATCGTCCTTGGTTTCCTTCTTTAGTTAACATCACAACTGCACTTACTTGAGCTAATGCCTCTACAATTAATACGCCTGGCATAACTGGATAATTGGGGAAGTGTCCGTTAAAAAACTCCTCATTCACAGTCACATTTTTTAAACCAACTGCTCTTTTTCCTTCTTCTAATTCGATAATTCTATCCACTAAAAGAAATGGATAACGATGTCTAATAACATCCTTAATTTTTTGAGTATCTAACATCATTAAAGCCCCCATAACAATAATATTTAGAGAAATCTATTTATTTCTATTTTATCACTTGATTTTAATGCTTGGCACCAAAATATAGCACTA
>NZ_JBGUAV010000044.1:0-11335 GCF_041821005.1 Halalkalibacter sp. AB-rgal2 | reverse complement strand
AAAGTCGACAGGCTGAGACGACTGATAAAAGATTAGTCGTCTTTTTTTGCAGAATTAGAATTTATACGTACACCCTATTCTCGTTATACGTTCATTAGGAGGGTGCAGGAAAACTTAAAGAAGAGCGTCGGCTACGGACGTTACTCGCATTTCTGAAAAAGCTACATTTCTAGAAATGCTTATACCATTTTAAGGAGCTACACACGACACAGTTAAGGAAAGACGCTACACCGGAAGCTACTGAAAAAGTAAATCAACTTTTCAATGCCTTTGATTAGGCTAGAATGGCTTTTCACGTTGCTTGCTTGATACGAGAAATCCATTCGTATCAGACTATTCAAAAAAGACAACAGTCTCGCACATTTTTTAGGTTATTTTTCGTTTAATGATAACGGCTATATGTATGACAAAGCCTACCATGATTCCTAAGACGGTTGAACCAAGTATGCCCATGAAAATCGATTGTGGTTCTTGATTAGGAAATTGAAAGGATGTTAATACGATAAATAAGAGGGTCGGAACAAAATAATAGTTAAATGTCTTTTTCATGTGTCCTTGCTCCTTAGTCTACACGTTATTAATAATGAGTATATGGAAACATTCCGTATACGTCCAGTTCTATTTTTTGCTGAATGTTCATATGTTGTGAAGAAATAGTCATGTTGGACATCGAGAGAAGGAGGAGCTGAAATGGTTTATAAGTTAATTGCTCTTAACATTGATGATACGATTGTGAGAGCGAATGCGAAAATAACTCGACAAACAAAAGAGGCCATCGAGTATGTTAAAGCAAAGGATGTATACGTGACGCTGGCAACATCTAGACCGTATTTATCGGCGAAGAAAATTGCAAAAGCATTAAAGGTCGATGGGTTTTTAATTTCGAGTGATGGTGCATTTGTCGGCTCAGATGATAAGGTTCCAGTTTTTGTTCGAAGAATTTTTGAAGAGAGAGCTTTGCAAATTCTTGATATTCTCGAGGGGTACCCTTGTCATATTCGTGTTTGGAATGAAGAGTACGCTATTGGTAATAAAGTTAAGCAACGTAATCATTTAATTGCCAAAATGACGGTAGGTGTCGGTGATCCCCTTTTCTACCCGATACATTTTGTTGATTCAGTTTGTGGACATATGATGGAACAACCATTTGCTCCTTTAAAAATACAGGCACAGTTTTTTGATGATGTTGAACAGCAACGAGCATTGAAACAACTGCAGCAAATTAACAAAGGATTTAAATTACTACATTCTGTACGTGGAAGAATTGAATGTGTAGCACCTGGAGTCTCAAAGTCGCGTTCACTGCAACGATTAGGAGATCATTTACAAATCTCTTCTGAAGAGATGGTTGCAATTGGTTCAGAGGAGTATGACATTGATATGCTACAGCAGGTCGGTTTAGGTGTGGCGATGGGAAATGCGAATAATACTGTAAAGGAAGCAGCTGATTGGGTTACACGCTCAATTGAACAAAATGGTGTGGCGTACATGATTAAGGAAGTATTTAGGAAGCAGATGCGAATAAATGTATAAATAATGGAAGTGGGTGTCTCAAAGGTCTGAAAATGACCTTTCGAGACATCCTTTTTTTGAGATGGACAAGTTTAGTAGAAAAAATTAAGAAAAATCTTGCCATAGCGTGTAAAAGTGTGGGAAAATATTGACTTGGTTTGAGAAAGGTGTAAGATATACTAGTGTTTTTGTAATTTTTGTAAATATAAAAGGGGGATATACGTTGGCGAGCATAATTCAATTTATAAAAAGAGAAAAAATGATGTGGCTCGTATTTGGATTTATTTGGTTGAAGACATACCTTTTCTATAAGTTTGGTTTTCAAATTCAATCTGAATCGATTTATCAAGAGTTTTTGTTATTTATTAATCCAATTAGTTCGACGATTTTGTTATTAGGTCTTTGTTTTTTGATTAAAAAGGATAAGAGACCGTTTTCGTTTATTGGAGTAAACTTACTAACAACTATCATTTTATATGCAAATGTTTTATATTATCGATTTTTTAATGACTTCTTAACGTTACCTGTACTCGTGCAAACGAGTAATATCAGTGACGTGCAAGGAAGTATTGCCGAATTAGTGAGATGGTGGGACGCACTATTTTTTGTTGATATACTCTTTTTGGTTTATATATGGATGACGAAACGAAAAGAATATTCATTTGCTAGACCGCGAGTGGCGCTTGCGTTAATTGTTGTCGCTGTTGGAGTGTTTGTGGTCAATTTAAGCTTAGCGCAAGCTGAACGTCCACAGCTATTAACACGCTCGTTTGATCGTGAATTACTCGTGAAAAATATTGGAGTGTTAAACTATCACGCTTATGATGCGTACATTCAATCACATTCTAAAGCACAGAGGGCATTTGCAGATGGTTCAGAAATCAATGAGATTATTTACTATACACGTGAACAGTATAGAGAACCCAATGAGGAGTACTTTGGGTTAATTGAAGGTAAGAATGTTATGGTTATTTCATTGGAATCGTTACAAAGCTTTGTCATCGAGCAGACGATGAATGGGGAAGTCATAACACCGTTTTTAAATGAGTTGATTGAAGAAAGTATATACTTTGATCATTTCTATCACCAAACAGAGCAAGGAAAGACATCAGATTCAGAGTTTGTTGTAGATAATTCATTATTTGGAAGAAATAGTGGTGCTGTTTTCTTTACTCATTCTAATAATGAGTATGATGCTTTACCTGAGCAACTAGGTGAAATTGGCTATTACACATCGGTCATGCATGCGAACAATAAGAGCTTTTGGAATCGAGATATGATGTATTTAGCTTTAGGATATGATCGTTTCTTTGATATTCAATCGTATGATGTAACAGAGGAGAATTCGGTAGGATGGGGGTTAAAGGATCTCGATTTCTTTGAACAATCTATTGATCTATTAAAGCAGCAGCCAGAGCCATATTTCACTAAATTCATAACATTAACGAATCATTTTCCGTTTGAGCTTGATGAAGAGGATCGTTTTATTGAGGAGTATGATTCGTATAGTGGAACGTTAAATCGCTTTTTCCCAACAGTGAGATATATGGACTATGCGGTTGAACAGTTCTTTGAGCGTTTAAAGGAAGAAGAAATGTATGAGGATACGGTTTTTATTATGTACGGTGATCATTATGGTATTTCGAGCTTTCATGACCGCTCGATGGCCATGTATTTGGAAAAAGACGAAATAACTGATTTTGATACTGTTCAATTACAGCGTGTACCACTTTTTATTCATATACCTGGTATGGAAGGTAAGAGAATGGATACGGTGTCTGGGCAAATTGATCTGAAACCGACATTGCTTCATTTATTAGGGGTGGAAACAGAGGATATGATTCACCTTGGTACGGATTTATTTTCCGAAGAAAGGGAATCTTTTGTCGTCCTTAGAAACGGAAGCTTTGTGACAGATGATTATTTGTACACGTCAGATGTTTGTTATGATAAACGAACAGAGCAAGAAACGGATATGAGCTATTGTGAGCCGTATTTCGATAAGGCAAGTCAGGATTTACATTATTCTGATCGTGTTGTGTATGGTGACCTGTTACGGTTTTTTGAAAGAAAGGAATAAGTATGGAAAGCTGCATCCAGTTACGACATTCGGTAACTGGATGTATTCTATTTAAAAGGTCGGAATGTGATTGTAAACGACTGTGTACGTTGTATTTATAAAAAGACGTTAGGCATTCACCTAATTTAATCTCCTTGCATACAGTATGTATGAAAGGAGGAGGAAGTATGGCGACACCTCAATGGATGAAGACACAATGTGAGCAGCATGTGAATCAACCTGTTCAGTTACAAATGAATGGTCAACAGGAGTACCAAGGTGTAATTGAGCATGTCGATGATCATTATGTTTATTTACTCGTGCCAACGGATGAGCAAGGACAGTATATGGATGTGAAAGAAACATGGATGGAATGGAATCATCAGCAATGGGGAAATGCCCAGGATGGGTACGATCAACGTAATATCGACCATCGCTATTACCCGTATTATCCATATAACCCTTATTATTATCCGTATTATCGACCGCGTCCAGTTTGGAATCGGTTAGTCTTACCGCTAGCTTTACTTACGGCATTTGCAGTATTATAGTCAATAACACACGGGAAGGTGAGAGTTTAACTCTTATCTTCCTATTGACTTCTTCAAAAAAAATTGTGATAAAACGTGTAAAAATCCTCTAACTTTTGTGTAAGCTGATCTTCAAGCTCGTTTCAATGGATAAAATACGTTACAATAGCGATAGACTTATACTAGTGTTTACGAGGAGGATGGATGATGAGTGAATATCTCATTAACCTTGTTGAAGATGAAGAAAATCTTTCAGAAGTATTAAAAGCATATTTAGAACAAGAGGGGTGGCAAGTGGAAGTATTTCATGATGGCGATCAAGCACGTGCTGCTATCGAGCAAAAGCAAAAACCTCATCTTTGGATATTAGATATTATGCTACCAGGTACAGATGGTTATCAGCTCTTAAAATCGATTAAGGAAAAAGAAGATACACCTGTTATCTTTATTTCTGCACGTGATCAAGATTTAGACAGAGTTCTCGGGCTAGAAATGGGTAGTGATGATTATTTAGCGAAGCCATTTTTGCCTCAAGAGTTAATTATTCGGGCGAAGAAATTATTAAATAGGATTTACGGAATACCAACGTCAGATACAAAAAAGATTGAGCTAAATCAGTACCTTATCGATCCTGTAGGAAGAATTATTACAGATCAAGAAGCCAATCATGACGATGCTATTGACTTAACGACTAAAGAGATGGATTTAATTTTACTTTTAACAGCAGAAATCGGTAAGGCATTTTCCCGTGAAAAGATTATTGAGCATGTATGGGGAGAAAATTATTTTGGTTCAGAGCGTGCAGTCGATGATGTTGTTCGTCGAGTCCGTAAAAAAATGCCAAGAATACATCTAGAAACATTATATGGATATGGCTATAGGGTTTTATCCTCATGATTAAAGTGAACTTAACGCAACGAATTTGGCTTGCGTTCATTTCTTTAATCGTGCTTGTTATTCTTTCCGTCACGTTAATATACCCAATCTCGATCAAAGGGACATTAACAGAAGAGACGTATCGAATTATTGAAATTGAGCAAACGAGATACGTTTATCCGTTGTTTGATTTAGTCAATCCGCCTCGGAACGAACTCGATTTCGTTGAGAGAAGAGATGCAGAACGATCAGTCGGACATTTCTTTATTGATACATTTGGTCAGACAGCAGAAGGTGGGCCTTCACCACCACCTGCTGAAGTTTTACGGGAGATGGCACAAAATGCTTTTAGGCAGGATCATGAACGTGGTCGCTATGAGATCCAATATGGCGGGGCAACGGTGTTCTATGTTATAACAAAGACGAATTTATCAGATCGTCCAGCTTATCATATTTCATATATGTGGGATACATATCGCGATCAAATGGTTAATCGCTTATGGGAGCGTCTTATATATATCTTACTGCTAACATGTGCTCTCAGCTTATTGCCAGCGATGTGGCTGAAGCATTATTTACGCCAACCATTATATGTCCTAGGTAATCATTTAGAGCAAATTGCGAACCGCGATTGGAAGGAGCCTCTTAATTGGAAAGGCGATAAAGATTTTGAACGCTTAGCTAGACAGTTTGAAAAAATGCGTCAAAATTTAAATTTGTATGACCGTTCTCAAAAAACATTTATTCAACACGCTTCTCATGAGTTGAAAACACCGATCATGGTTATTAAAAGTTACGCACACTCCGTTAAAGATGGGATTCTTCCTAAAAATGATTTGGAAAGTACGATGGATGTCATTATCGAAGAGGCCAATCGAATGGAGCGACGTGTGATTGATATGCTCTATTATACAAAATTAGATTCATTAAAAGAAGAAACACCTAATTATGAGGAATGGCTCTTTGGTGAAGTGGCATTCCAAATTGAAGAACGGTTTCGAGTGCAACGTGAAGATGTAAAAATTTATGTTAATGGTGCTGACTTAAAGATACGAGGCGACCGTGAACAATTAGAAGTACTATTAGAAAACTTAGTTGAAAATGCATTGCGTTATGCCTTTGATTCGATTTGGATTGAAGCTAAAAAAGATAATGGACAAATCTATATATCAGTTGAAAATAATGGGGAGGAAATACCAGAAAAAGATATACCTCAATTATTTAATCCTTTCTATAAAGGAAGTAAGGGGAAATTCGGTTTAGGACTAGCCATTGTGAAGAGAATTGCTGAATTACATGAAGCAACACCTACAGTTGAAAATAATGAACGAGGTGTTAAATTTACCGTAGCCTTTAATCAAACAGAAGAAAGAGGCCTACGAAGCAAGCGCCGAAAAACACATTGATGTAGTTAATGATCACTGGGAAGGTAAATGAACCTTTTCAGTGAGTTTTTTTAATTTAGAAGTGGCTTGACAGTCTAATTAACGAATTTGTATGACTACGCACGATGCAAGTCAGAAAAACCGCAGAGCGTTTTCCTTATATGGTATAATAAGAATAATTTAGTAGTGGGGAGGCGTAGCCTTATGACGAATGGGATTCGTAACCATCAAGTTGGGGATAAAGTAGAAACCTACTTCCTCATTAAAACATCGACTAAAGGGACTGCAAGCAATGGTAAGCCCTTTTTGACTTTACAGCTATGTGATCATACAGGAGAAATAGAAGCAAAGCTTTGGGGATGCTCACCGGAGGATGAACAAGCTTTTTGTAGCCAAGTGATCGTTCATCTCAGTGGTGAAGTATCGGAGTATCGTGGTCGTAGACAAATGAAAATTCAAAGCATTCGACCAACAACGGCAATGGATCAAGTGAAAGTTGCTGATTTTATTCGCTCTGCCCCAATGTCGCCTGACGATATGCTTGATGAGATTACTCAATATATTTTTGAAATGAAAAATGCTAATATTCAACGTATTACAAGGCACCTAATGAAGAAGCATCAGACGGCTTTTTTGCAGTCACCTGCAGCAACGAAGAATCATCATGAATTTGTTTCTGGTCTTGCTTATCATGTCGTTAGTATGTTGAAAATTGCGAGAAGTCTTGTTGAACTGTATCCGTCATTAGATGCCGACTTATTGTATGCTGGTGTCATCCTGCATGACCTAGGGAAAGTTAGAGAATTGTCGGGACCGATTGATACGCAATACACGTTAGAAGGAAAGTTAATTGGGCATATTTCGATTATGGTGACAGAGGTTGCTCAAGCGGCAGAAGAGCTGAAAATTGACAGCGAAGAGGTGCTCATTCTGCAACATCTAATCGCTAGTCACCATGGAAAAGGGGAATGGGGAAGCCCGAAAGTTCCTGTTGTTAAAGAGGCAGAAGTCCTTCACTTAATTGATAATATCGACGCGAAAATTAATATGATGGATCGAGCACTTGAGACGGTGCAGCCTGGTGAGTTTTCTGAACGTGTGATGGCGCTAGAGCATCGCAGCTTTTATAAACCACGTTTTCATCAGTCTCCATTAAATTTATAGTTCTATTTAGGCATGCTTGTACATATGATGAAGCAAGATGACAAGCATGGAGGGGATTCAATTGAATCGTCATGGCAATAGTAAGTACGCATACGTTCTACTAGGACTGTTATTACTCGGTTTTTTGTTGACTCAAACGTCGTTAGGTGTATTCCTTATATCAAGCCCTTGGTGGGTCTATCTCATCTTATTAGGGATTGTCATTAGTGGCTCCTTAGCTATTAAATATACGTATGAGGATTACAAGGAAGAGCAGAAATGGATTGAGCAGGAAGGTACAGTCTATATGGAAAGAATTGAGGAAGAGCGTAATAAACGTAAGGTCGGTAACGAATAATGTGTGTTAGTCAAGCTGAAAAGGGTGTCCAAAAAGCTATCAACGTTTTGGACACCCTTTTGTTTCGCTATTAGCAAAAGTAAGCGGAGCCTACAATGACTAATAAAATAAATAAAACGACTAACAATGTAAAGTCATACTTGTATCCTGTAGATACTGGTGCGCCTGCCATCTTCATCATCCTTCCGTCATCTCAAGTGGTTTGGGGGAATGCCCTACTTTTACGTTATGCAAATAGAGTAGATCGGTGCAAAAAAAGCGCGGCGTTTTTTCATAAAGACATTGTGCGTAGCATTACAGAAGTTTGAACCTATCATAACGGAATGTACACAAATAAGCCCCAACACGTATTAACCGGTTGGGGACTGTTCATCATCTTTTTACTGTAATTCTGGCGCTGGAGCAAATAAATCTTCATATTGGGAATCTTTCACATCGATATCAGCGTCATCAATTAAATCAGTCAATACTTGCTCTTGACTACGCGTGCGTTGATTGATCAACGTTTCGCGAATTTCCTCTTCAAAATCCTCGAATGAATCGCGGAATCCCGTTTTCATAATGATATGATAACCGAAATCTGATTCGACGATGTCACTCACTTCTCCAACTTCAAGAGCAAATGCGGCTTCTTCAAATGGTTCAACCATTTGTCCGCTTCCAAAGTAGCCTAATTCGCCACCCATAGCAGCAGAGCCATCTACTGAATATTCCATTGCGAGCTCAGCAAAATCTTCGCCTTCCTCAAGCTTCTCTAATACCTCTTCAGCTGTTTCTTCATCTTCAACGAGAATATGACTTGCTTCTACTTGTTCGGCGAACTGCTCGCTATTTTCATCGTAATAGGCTTGTACATCCTCATCTGTTACATCAATACCTTCTGTACCGAGCTTTTGAAGAACAAGTCCAGGTAGAACAAATTCGTCTATGAAATCGTCCATTGTCTCAATTTCTTCTAGATTAAATTGAGTTTGAACGAGCTCAAGGATTTCTTCATCTGATGTTGTGTTAAATTGAGCTTGGAACTGAGAGCGAAGTTCCTCAAGTTCTGCCTCGATTTCTTCTTCTGAAATGTCAGCGCTTGCAACAGCGTTTTTTATAACAACATCACTTACAAGCTGCGCAAGGATCGCGTCCGCACCTTGTTGCTTCAGTTCTTCAATTAATTGCCCCTCTGTAATGTCAACACCTTCAACTGTCACAAGAACTTGGGCTTGGTCTTGTGTTCCTTCATCATTACAAGCTGCTAGTATGGTCATGCAAGCAATCCCGATGGCAGCAATCGTACGTTTTCTCATCATGTCAACTCCTCAATGGCTTTCAAGCTTAAGTTTTACAGTAATCACTATACCACACTTTACAGCGATAGCGGAAGTACAGAATTTTGATTTAGGGCAATTGCCCAGTACGAAAATTCCTTGCTTGCATAAGATATCGTAACTAGAAAAAGAGGAGGTGCAGTTATGTCTCACGGATCACAGGCTGGGTTCGCGTTAATTGTTGTGTTATTTATTCTGTTAGTAATTGTAGGTGCATCGTGGCTTTAAGATAACTCGCACAGCTTCATTTTCAAGATCATTTCATTTGGAGGGATTGTAATGAGTCATAAAGGACATAATGGATTTGCGTTGCTAGTCGTTTTATTCATCTTATTGGTGATTATTGGCGCTTCGTGGATGTACTAAAGGTGGGAATTCAAAGGAGTGAGAGTGTTATAGACTCTCACTCCTTTTATGTAAAAAGAATTTTTACATATGTAGATGTTAAAAGGATGGTAATCAATATGTTGATCGTTCTAAATAATTTCGGTTGTCTTTCTGAAGGGATTTCACGTCTTAAGCACAAAGCGTCAGTCATTGAATTAATCAGAAAGAAAATAAATAATGCAAAAAAACTACTAATTACAAACATGCACTTGCCTCCTGACGAGCAATATAGTTAAACTTTATCAAAAGTTTGATAAAAAAGATAGGATTAACACTTAAATTGTATTTGTTAATTCAGACCGTTGCTTTTAAAATAAAAGCAAGAGGTGAGTGATATGACAATCCAAGAAAAAAAGTGGAAGACGGCTTTTTTTATCTTACTATCGATCAAAGGCATTTTATTCATTCTTTTTGTTATATTGATCTTACGGTTATTCCCTACGGCAGAAGGTGAATTATTTGAGTCACAACCTATTCATACGGATGAGTCTTTGTTCACAATAGAAACGGATAAACAACGATTTAATCAATTTATTGGACAACTTTTGGCAGAAACAGAGAGTGAGGTGCCTTATGTAATCGAGTTTGGAGAATCGAATCTACAATTGCGTACTCGCTTTGATGTGATGGGTCAAGAAATTCCACTCGTCGTTTATTTTAATCCAGAAGTGGAGCCTAATGGAGACTTGCTCTTAATGGTCGATTCATTTGAGCTTGGATTATTTTCATTACCTGTTGATCGTATGCTAATGCTATTAAATGGCACGCTTGAGCTAGAACATTGGATCATCATCTATCCTACTGAGGAATTAGTAGATTTAAAAGTATCTGAACTTCCGCTTGATGAGAATGAGAGAATGAGCCTGCGTTTTAAAACATTGGACATGGAGAAAGACCACATTATACTTGGATTATATTATCACTAGTAAATGGAAATGGGAAAAGCGCCTAACAAGTCGAGCTCGTTAAGACGCTTTTAATAAAATATGGAATCCTTCAGGGTGATTTTCGACTAGACTTCTTTTAGGTGCCTTTACGATATAGCTCAAATAAACAAAATCGAAAAAAATTAAACCGAAATGAACCGAAGTTAAAATGGAAATGAAAGCCACATATGTCGGATACATAATCGATAAAAATGCTCCAACCATTGTTAATAAGATAGCTGGTGTAATTAATGACAGGACGTAAAGGTTTCTTGATATAGGTTCATATAATTTAATGCTTGTTAATGGCAGGAACATGACAAATTTACACGTAATAGAAGCTTTTTTTCCACATAGCCAAACGGGTATGAGGTGGAGTAGCTTATGGGTAGCAATGAGTAAAACAATGCTACAAATCATCGATGTAAAGCTGACATGAACGAATTCGTGTGCTTGTGTGAAGCTGCTAATAATGAGATAGTAAAATAAAAAAGAGAAAAGCATCGTACATGCTGAAAACAAAATAAGCCTTAATAATCCATACTCTTGTGTTACACGAATTGTTTTCCAACAGTTCATGTCATCACCTCCTCAACAATTGCTTAATTTACGCTTATTTTGAGGAGAAATCAATAGGTTTTCAAAAAAAAACTTTATTATTTTTTGAGTATTTCTATTGACAAAAAGGAATTTGTGTAAAACAAAAAAAGAGCTTAGCTTAATAAGCTAAACTCCCAGACCGTAGACGAAACGAGGCTGGGACAAAAGTGGTTTAACTAAAAGAAAAGCCGAACAATGATAGATGGAGGACGTAAACCGCTCCTGAAATATACTTCGCTT
>NZ_JBGUAV010000043.1:0-13000 GCF_041821005.1 Halalkalibacter sp. AB-rgal2 | reverse complement strand
CTAGAAAGTAAATAGTAGACAGTTTTCTTGATTATCTGCCATTTTGTTTTTTCTTTAAATACTTTGTAAACAAACTTAGAAATAAGAGTATTTATTTTTTTCATTAAAACTCCTCCCCCTCATCAAACTTTACCCTCTTCACCTTGCCCTGATGGGTTACCAACTTTGTCTCTCCATGAGACGGTAATTCAGTTAATCTAGCTCTTCCATCAGACACAACTATGACAAAAGGCTTATCTTCTTTTAAGATATCTACTTCTATTTTACCAGAGTTAGGATTTATTTCTACATTTTTCAGTCTCATACCAGTTCCCCCTCGGATATGATATAATAAGTGTTACCAGTACTTAGTCATTCCGAGAGGAATGGCTTTTTTGTTATCCTGACATTAGCTCCTGGTCCATCATCGCAACTATGCCCCTTTTTTCAAGTACTCGATGGATAAACAGCCTTCCCTTTTGTGTCCAGTGTGTATTCATTTTCACATCTGGTGTCCCGTCAGAACGTTCGATATCCACCGTATAAGATTTTGTATATCCTTTATCGTGGTAAGTAGATTTAAGAAGCCATTGACCACGCTGTTTAAACTGGATACCTTCCTCTTTTAAAATTTGATTCAATGTTCTCGCTGACATACCATAATCCTTGGCGATCTGAGTCGTGGTGACAGTATTTTTTGATTTAAGAATTTCATCAACATAATTAGCTTTCTCTTCGTATAATGCTGCACGTTGTTCAAGCAGCTGTACCTTTTTCTGCTCCTCTATCCACTGCTTAGCTCGTTCAATCGGATCCTCGATCATGTAAGAAGCGACGCTTGGAGCGGGAATTTGTTCTTTCATCCGGTTAAACTCCGCAATATATTTTTCTTTGAATTCCATTGCCTTTTTCCCGCTGTATCCCATAGCCAGTAGCGTGAAACCGTCTTGAGTGATTAAGTACTTAGGCATAGACTTATTCTGAGAATTTAGATAAGAGGACTGCTCAAAATTTAGCTGTCCAAATTCTTTACTGCAACCTAGCTCCCTAATGTCTTTAAGAACGTTCTTATGTTCTTTTTCAAAAGCTTCAGCGACCATCAAACTATCTGTAACCACTCGATTATTTTTAACGAATACCAAACTCAATTTACTCATCATTTCACTCCTCCTTACTTTTAGTTCGGCCAGGCTATTAAATTATTGGGACGGTCCTTGATGACCTATGCTAAACATAGACCGTTCTTATTTTGTTACTTACTAACTTTGCACCTTCGACTTATATAAAATTTGCCTTGAGGTAAAGATAAAGGTTCATCGTCACATGTCCTATAATCAACGTTTTCCAAACGATTTTCATAGGTGAATGCATTATTATAAATAGATTTGACATAACCATTCTTGATTTCAAAACCAATAAGCACAGAACTTTTCTTTTTCCTTAAGTACCAAATAGCTAGTTTTGTAAACACGTTTCCACTCCTTTACAATTTGGACGGACTATGACATTAACATCCTTTTGTAACAGCTATGAAAGGATTACCATCCCAATAAGCTTCAACAATCTCTCGAACTGTAATTAACTCGTCATCGTCTTCTCTCTTACGAACCTTTTTATCAAATGAAACAATTTCAACCTCGTCATCACTGTATAATTCTTCATCCGATAGTCCTGTCAGTTCCTTGTAGTAAGCTTTAGCCCCATCTAAGGAGTAGCTTGCTACTGCATCACATTCACACAATTGAAATACTTGAACATCTTCTAAACCTTTTTCTTCAACAACTTTTAAAGTATTCATAATTTAAAACCTCCATTTTTTTGCATAGTATCCCTCTACAGTCCATTACTTCGCCTTAACAATTTCCATAACTTTAATTGAACCCACTTTATTCATTTCATAAATATCCACATGTACATCATTGTCTTTACAATGCTTGAAGAGAAACTCCGAAATAGAATGCTTGAAATCCTTATCGTCCGTTTGTAAAACAATTGTATTTTTCATCAATAACCCTCCTTCACATTAGTACTCTACTATTGGTAATCCCGAACTGTTATCCTCATAGGGATTCGGTAGTAGGGTATTTCCTTTAACGTCATTGATTGTCATTATCCTCTTTCCACTTACTTATGCGAGCGTCGGCATAAGCTCTCCCGGTCCACGATGTTAACTCTTCCAGATAGAAAGGTTCATGACAGCGCGGACAATTAGGTAACATCTTTCGACCACGGTAATCCTTCTCTAATCGTTTAATAACCACTAACCAAGGCTTATAACTAGCTATCTGCTTCCTTTGTTCTAATAAATTCTCTACCTGCCTTTGTAACTCTTGTCCATTTGTTGCTAATTCGTACATTGCTTCATAAGGATCGACAACGGATCCGCAGCTACTACAATTAACTCGTCTATTTCTTGTATCTATAACAAATCTACGTTTTTCACACTTACATATTTTTTCTATTCCTCTATTAATTCGAATTTGGTCAAGTTCGATTATTTTGTCTGGTAAATCATCCATCTTACCCCTCCTCAATATGTGAAACTTATAAACAAAGGGCACTCACCAAAAGAGCACCCTATTATACTTTTCATGCGTTGCGGTTCTCAAAACAGTACTTATCACTAAAATAAACTTTCTTGAAAAATCCCATTTTCAATAGCAACAGGATTTATCCAAAGGACTTCTTCTCTTTTTGCTCCCCCTTCCGCTTTCGCTTTTTTCCTTTCACGACGCCAGTTACTCAAGGTTTCATCATAAAGCGGATGAGCATAACCTGATAAAATAACAGGTCCAGGATGTACCTCTAAAACCTCTAATAATTCAATATGTTGTTCGATTGACATCTCATGTTTGTAACTAGTTGTCGTCCGAGTTGAAAGGATATAAGGTGGGTCTGCATATATCAATACATTCTGCCTCGAGTATCGCTGTATTAACTTTATAGCTGGCTGATTTTCTATTTGTACTCCTTTTAGTCGCTCTGCTACTGAAGCTATTTTTTCAGGAAATTGAAGCCATTCTTTTCCTGGCAATGGCCCATTCATCTCAATCATGCTTCTCCAACCAGTTCGATGTGCCGTTTTCCCTCCACGCCCCTGCCATAAGCGAACGATTAACCGTCTTGCTCTTTCTAGATCATCTTCTGACTCAAGATAACTATGGTAATACTCTTCTCGACTATGCGGTGTTAATCTAATAGCGTGTGCTAATTCGTCTGGTCTTTCTCTAATTACTTTGAAAAGATTAACCACCTCACCATCAAGATCATTTACAGTCTCGAGCTTGCTCCTTTTTTTTGAGAAGAGAACTGCTCCGGATCCAAAGAACGGTTCTAAGTATGTTTCATGTTCTGGGAAGTGACTAATAATCCAATCAGCCATGCTCCATTTGCTACCGGGATAATGTAATATTCTTGGTATCATCAAAAAATAAATCTCCTTCCCTCAAGTTCATAGAATACCTTTGGCCCTCTCATCCACTCAACGTTCTTTCCAATTTCAACTTATCTACAACAGCAAGGTAATCCAATGCCACCCCTCTGCCACGGTTAACCTCGTATGTGTATACATCAAGATCATCTAACGGAATGCTTTTACGCCCGCCTTTTTTGGCTTTCTCCATGTAATGACGGATCGTTTCAACTGGTAAAAGGAATACACGATGTAAAGGTCGTATCTCCACCAACAGGAAGGCGATAGCTCCGTTCTTATGTGCGAGTTCTAAATAATCGTATTGATGCTTAGAAAGCATTGATAATGGGAAGCGCTTCTCCCCTGTTGACTTCGCCTCAAATACAATCGATTTCCCTTCGTAGATACCGTCATAATCAACGGTAGACTTTTCTTCAAAAAAGCCACTAATTACTCGCTTACCTTGAGATTTAAGCACTTTAACAGGAGTAGGCCTCTTGTTGATGATGGCCATACCCTTACTAATGTACTGTTGATTCGTGATATTGATTAAATGCTCAAAGGCCATTCCTCGATTACCGTATCCCATCCATATCCCTCCCTTATCCAGCTAGTTCCTCATTCAATTCATCCATAAAATTCTGCTCGTGGTCTTTGTGAGCTTCGGTTAGCAATTCAATTAAATCTAACTCTTGTGGCTCTTCTGCTACCTTCTTAGCGCAAGTGGGACCATATCCTTTCTTTCGACTACTATCTGACTTAAGAACCCTTCCACAACGTTTACACTGCACTATCCCGGTCATAGGTTACCCCTGCCTTTCGTAACATGCTTTGTAATTCTGTTAGTGTCAGACTAGCAATCTCATTACGGTTTATATCGCGACTAGTAGTTAAATGGTCAATCAGTTCTTCTCTTTTGGCATCAATGGCCGATCTCAGCAATCCATGCTGATTCATGTCATCACTCCTTGTTCTTTTCGTTTCTTGCGTTCTTCTAGCAAATCTGCAAAGCTCTTTTCAGGTTTTACAGCTTCAATACTTGGTTCAGAATTAACCGAGCTTTGTGCGGTTTCTTGCTCTTCTATAAGCCACTTTGGCAACGTATCTCTTCTCGTATTTTTATATTTACGATGCTGATTAAACCTTGCAGTTGATTTGGTCTTCTTCTGTGAATTTTGTGCATTCTTTCTGGCTTCAAGTCGAGCCACATTCTCATGATGCCGATCAATGATGTAAGGCTCACAGTACGAAAAAGAATTAATTTTTTGTCCTGGTCTTTTCGTTTTCTCGTAATCTAAAAAACAAGATTCTAATAGCTTTATAGCTTCAGTGAATGGCACTTCTGCTAACGTTCGTTGAATAGCTTGGTAGTCATCAGCCTTTATGTGGAGTCCAGTAGCTCTTAACTCAATATAACGATTGGCCAGCTTGTCCACTTCGTCTTCTGCGCTAGGAGTATGTGGTATTTCTGCATCAAGAGCGACATCTTGACGATCGTCACGCAATGGACCGGGGAGCGACACCCCGCCACTTTCTCCTTTGAACGATGAATCTTTATTATTATTAGTAGTAGTAATCTGTAATATCTCTGTAGTATCTTTATTAGATCGGACATTTTTGTCTGTGTGATCCGACATTTCTGTCTGATCCAGTTCAGACATTTTTGTCTGTTCTCTTTCAGAACCGACATTTCTGTCCGACTGATCAGACATTTTTGTCTTATCATTTTCAGAACAGACTTTTTTGTCTGATCTGTATTTCTTTGAATTTTTCACAGTGAAAATTAATCCATAAGGTGCTCTGGTTGTTCTGAGATAATCTTCGTCTCTCAATTTATCAATCCACCTCTGGACGGTCTTGGTGTCCACACCAAATTGAACGGCAATTTCCCCATTCTTAATAGGTTTATTACCTAAGACAATGCCCCATGTTTCACCGTCACGTTCGATTTCTTTCGTTGTAGAACTGATGCACCAGAGGAATAACCAAATCGCATTACCCATCCGTTTATAATGATCAGCTGTCAAAAGGCCACTATAGGTGTTGAACGGAAAGCTAGACATTGCCTCACCTCTTTTAATTGAATGTTATAAATAGATAACCAACTGGTCTTCCTTCTCACGATGAACCAAATGTATTTCTGTTCTAAGCGACTTCACCACTAACCATTCCCTATCATTCAGTCCACTCTGCTCCATTAACAGCTTTTGACGCTTCGTAGGACGTTTTCCTTGTTTCATAACTTTGAATCCCTCCTTCCTCTCACAGATAGCTGTCATTCCTTCAATTCTTATAAGGGAGAGATCGGGATGACTTTTGGCTAAGTAGCCTAAGACATACCTTCTGAATAAGACTGCACGATTCTCATAACCCTCAGTCATCCATATATAGTCGTGAGGGATTGGTACTTTATGTTCCATTGCATTCTCCCCTCACGAGTATCAAAACGGAAGGTCGTCACTCGATATATCGATTGGTGGACTTCCATTAGCAAATGGATCTTCTGAGGCTTGTCCACCATAACTACTTGATTGACTGCCTTCTGAACGACGAGTCTCCATAAACTGCACGCTTTCAGCCACAACTTCAGTAATAAAAACTCTACGCCCTTCGTTGTTTTCATAGCTTTGAGTCTGAATTCGACCATCTACACCTGCTAAATGACCTTTCTTTAAATAATTCGCGACATTTTCTGCTGACTTCTTCCAAGCAACACAATGAATGAAGTCCGCTTCACGCTCTCCCTGCCTATTTGAAAACGTTCGATTTACAGCAAGCGTAAAGTTTGCAACAGCAACTCCAGTTGGTGTATACCGCAGTTCAGGATCACGTGTTAAACGTCCAACTAACACGACTCGATTAAGCATTTTGTTCATCATCCCCCACATGCTCATCTACTTTTCCTTCTAAATATTCAACCGTTCTCTTCATGTCATTAAGACTCCAATTTTTGGGGTTACCGTCAATCTCCAATTCAAACAAAGCAATTGACTCCATTTGCTCTTTGCCTAGACCAAGCTTCGAACCTAATTCTTTCACTCGAATAGATAATCTTTTCCATTCGTCATCAATATCCAACGCCTTATTCTTATTTCCATGATTAGACTCCAAGCGCTTAATGTTAGGATCATCATATTCAATCACCTCACGCATTGGCATTTCTTCCTGTGTAACTAATCCACTGATATTAAACTGCCTTTTTAGCACAATAACTTCTGCCACTTTTCGTATCATCGAACTAGGGTAGTTATCCCACACAGGATTTTTACCTGCAGCATTCTTATATTCCTGAAAATCCACTACAATAATGGCTGGTTCTCTCCCTTTTCTTTTACACACAGCCCAAGCACCTGTTATTTGACCACGATCAGCACCAAACTCATGCTGAATCTCCTTGGTCATAGGGTTAAAGTGGAACTTATCTTTCGATCTAATTTCAAAACTATTTAACTCTTCAAAGTCCTCATCGCTCTGCGCTACCTTTACATAACCATCACGACTTGTCATGATGATTGGATCTACACCTTCATAATCAATTTCACCACTAGGAAGTCGTTTATAATCCCAATTCCCTTGAGCGTCTTTTACTTTTTTGGGTCTCTTCACAAACCAAATTTCTTTTGCAAAAGGATCCAATTGATACCGTTCTGCCAGATGCATAAACATTTCTAATTCATCATCGGTAGCACCCTTCGCTACCGTATTCTTTATGACTTTGATTTTTTCCGAAGAAAAGTGCAGTAATGACCCTGTCGTACTGGCAAGCTCATCACTGTTTTGTTCAGGGGATAAATCAGTAACTTTTTCCTCACTCATTTATAGAACCTCCTTGATTTTTTGGGGAGGATTACCTATACTTTATTTATAGTTTTTTTCGTATAGGTAATCGATCGGGATCATCAGACGGCATTCTGGTGATCTTTTTCTGTTCTTGGAACCTTAAAGTATTCAAACACTTCGTCCCAATCCTTAAACGTGTAATAACAACCAAATCCATGACCATCATCGACACGTACTTCGTGCCCACCAGGTAGATCAATAAATTCATAATGCATCAACTCACCATTGATATACTCAGGATGTAAATCCTCAACATTTAATCGTCTACTTCTGACTTGGCCTAAATACTCTGCTTTACGACCAATAGGCAGTTCAAACTCTGAAATGGCACCTTCGATGTTCTCCCTATACATGAGTGGTTTAATCAGTTCTAACGGATCACCATGCTGTAAACGAGCCATCATGCATCTTCCTTTCGGTAGACTACTAATACTTGACCAACACCGCTAAACTTAAAATCAAGCACTTCTACGTCCCCATTTTCGACTAACCATTGATTCATGTGTTCATCACTTGAACACGCTCTCACTGCTACATTGCCTGCAATTTCATTAATCAATTCAAACGCCTCCTATTCTTTTATCAAAGTTCTTGGTGCCAGCTGCACCGAGGGAGCCACGACGTTGAGAGATAGGAGGATCAATAAGCAACGTCTTTTGGGGTGGACATGGATCGTCATGGCTCCCTCGGCAAAGCCAACATTGATGCTTGCCGAATCAACATATAGTTGATAAAATCTTTATAAGGCCATATTTTTTATGAAGCGTGAACTGTTCCAGCAGTTTGCGCTTTTTCAATTTTCTCGATGGATGGACCATACTGCCTTTGAAAATCAATACGTCTCATCGATACCGTATGAGCAAGGTTATACATCAACTTCTTTTCCGTCTTTTTCGCTTCAATGCCATACACTGCATGTAGTAGTAACGCTTTATTCATTAAAGAACGAGTAATCAGCTTCATTTCCATTCCGTCAAGCTCTGCATTGACACCATGCTCTAACACTTTATTTAAGCTAATCTCAACGAGCTTCTTGGATGGTTCAGACTTCCCTCTCATACTTAATCGCAATGTATCGATGACTAGCTGCACTTCCGCTCGATTGAATCCTTCTAATGCTTTCAATTTCATTTTTCATCGCCTCCAGGTACTTTTCTTGGTTCCCTATCTTTAATATCTAAATTCGGCTTACAGTTACTGCAGAATGAATGATTTTCTATTGATGCATACCAAACAACTTGGCCATTTTTAAAATCCTCATGACACTCACCACAGTAAGTACTCCTTGCTATTTTCATGTGAGCCTCCCTATAAAATGAAATTAATCCATCCGATGATCGATAAACTTGATAACAATTGAATGAGTGCTGCAATGTCTACACCACATATAACCGCTGCTGCTACCTCTGGTGCATTCGTTACTTGGAACCATCTAATCAAATCAGACGCTTTTAATTCCAACTTGTCATTTTCCAATCGCGAGACTGCGCTACGAGATAAAAACATCTTTTCTGCTAATTCTTCTTGGCTTAACTCAGCGTTCAACCTCACTTTCTTAAGTATTGATCCAAACTGCATCTTTCTCCCTCACCTCCTTCATGTGCAATATCTGCACATAACTTGCAAGGCATTAACAACAAAATGACTAGTTAACTAGTAAAATTGAGTTATGTTTGATCTTTTGCATGAACTATATTCGATACGGCTGTCACTAAGCTTAATGCAACTGGATCACCTCTTTCGATTGCCTGATCAAACCATTCCTGAATTTGCTCAGGTGACATATTTACAAGAGAAGAGTGAATCGTGACAATGGTGTTGCCATTCGTGATTGTTTTGGAATCCAAAGCATTCGCCCCCTTTGGGGCATGTATATGCTGCGGATTGAGTGGGACAGCCCTTGCGTTTTGTGGCATTTAAATAACCCCCTTATGACGGGAATCGAAATGTCCCTTTAAGTGACATTCACTTTCAAAAAAAAGAGTCCAATTAAAATCAAGCGAATTACCTAGAGCTTTTGCAACTGTTACACCTGGATCTTTTGTTCCATTCTCTATATGAGTATAGAAACTACGTGAAATCCCACTTTTTTTAGCTACTTGTTCATGTGTCATTTTATTTCTTTCACGTATTTGCTTTAACCAAATTCGCAATTATATCACCTCCATGTCACCGATAGTGACTTAATTAACTTTATATTGTGTCACTTTAAGTGACTTGTCAACAATAAATTAATACTTTTAGTGACATTTATTTATGTCACCTCTAGTAACATGTATAATTATTATTATTAAATAAAGTAATGGTGGGTAACTATATGAACATATTTGCTTCTCGTCTAAAAAAAGCAAGAGAAGAATTTAAAAAAAATGATTCTCGTTGGACACAGGAATTCGTCTCTAAAAAAATTGGAGTAGCTCGTTCGTCTTACACCTCTTATGAAAATGGTTCAAAGCAACCACCATTAGAAACTGTCAATAAATTAGCTGATTTATTAGAGGTATCTGCAGACTACCTCCTCGGTCGTACAGATACTGAGAGTATCGAAACCGAAGAGCAACGCCTTGAACGAAAAGTAGATGAAGCTCTTATGGATCCGGAAACAGAGGTTTTCCTAAAGGACTATTTATCTGCTCCAGAAAAGAAGCGTGAGGATGTGCGGAATTATCTGAAGTTTTTGATTCAGCAGGAGGAACTTGATAAAAACAAATAAAAAAACGGCACCTTAGAAAGAGAGGTGTCGTTCTTTATTTGCTCAATATTGGGAATCAATATATCTTCTCTACAATTACAGGGCAGTTCATAGGAGTTAGGCTAGATATCTTCCGTAATCTCCTCCGATTATGGAGGAGAATTTTCTATTGAATAGTACGGTTGTACTGCATAGTGTATATCTGTTTTTCCTTGCTTATCCAACATTAGCGCTCGATTGTAGAACAACTGCTATCACTTATTGAAATGATTTATCTACCACATATTTTTAACTTCATTAAGTGGCAACTTTCTCAGATTATCAATCAGTTGATTCATCTCTTTAGGAATTTCAATCTGATGATTTTTCAACTCATCATAATATCGATTAGTCAAATTAGACAAGTTAAATAATGCATCTAAATAATCTTTATTAATGTCAGTAATTGCAATCTCATAGATGTCCAAGCAGTCTTGTAATGATGAAATAATTACATTCTTAAATTGAGATGTTAAGAACATTTCCCTAGTAATAATTGGTGATAAATGTAAAAGAATTGATCGACTATTTTTTACGTCCATATACTTTAGGGACTTAATAAGATCTAGTAATTCATTCTCTATTTTAATGTCCTTATTTTTAAAATTCTTATATACAACTACAATATCTAAAGCAGTAAAAGCTTGTGATGTATGTTCTAGAGAACCTGACATAATTTGCTTCATAATATCTTTATACACGTTTTGCCAATTATTACTTACAAGTTTCTCTAATATATTTATACATAATATTGAAGTATCTGTTTCCTGAAATACCCCTTTTATTTTGCTAACCAAGTACTTTACAGAGTTATCATAACTGCCAGAAATGGCGGCTTGAGTAATAACATAAGCAATTATCTCACTCAATTTCGAAAAATATTTCTTGGCCTCTTCCCCTTGCCCGAACATTTGCAAGAATATATCATCATATTTATCTTCAAGAATTAACCGTTTTTCATTTTCCAAGTATTCAAAAAGATACTCCAATATAGAATTGATTGTATCGTTTTCCCAATCAAGTGTAGTGTATTTATTATCACTAAAGTATGATAATGCATAAAAATTATATTTGTAAGATTGAATTACACGATCTACGTTACCGTAGCCATGTATAGCCCCTTCTTTCACACAACGAGGAAAATCAGGATTCTTTAGATATGAGGTATAGATTTCTTTAAAAGATACTTCTGAAGGGTGAGGTAAATCCTCCCACAAAACAACAGAAAAAATCCCAGACTTTGGAAGATTATATTTATCTATTTGATTCCAAATTGCTTCAGAAACTCTTTCATGATATTCCGAAAGCAGATTGCTTTCATTCAACAATGCAAGCTTCCTTAGTGCATTATTACGAATATTAATGTCTTCACTTTTTACTTCATCAATAGTATTTAATATTAAATCATGTGAAACTTGGTCCTGCATACCATCATTCTTAATATTTCGGAAAAATCTTGCTAAATCAATAGCATTTGATGAAGGTTGCTTTAGAACCTTATCAATATTTTTTTTTAATATATTTGAATTAAAATAATATGATATTCCACATAAGGCGTTAATAATATCATTTTTATTTATATCATTAACTTTGGGTATAGTTTCATAAATCTTGTCCAAGAATTTTATAATCCTATCATCATCTAGTACGCTACATAATCTCGGTAAAACAATAAATATTGCTTCCTGTGATATTATTTGCTTAGTATAATGAGTGTACCTTTTTTCTTGAAGATCTTCTAAAAGCAATATTAGTTGGTCAAATAATTTCCGAGTCCACTCAATACTTGCTGTTACAATTCTTTCTTTTGTAAAAAATGCTTTAATCATTTTTGCATCATCTGTTCTAATGACATAAGACCATTTCCAAAGCGGATTTTCACTCTTTAAAATTAACTCAGTACAAGCTTTGGTAATGAGTTGTCTATGGTCACTAAATATGGGTAAGCACAAATTATCTTGAACAAGCAAATAGCGGTAAGCATCAATGAAAGCATCTGTTACTTCAGTTGGTGTAGTACCGTATGTAATCGTGTATGTATTAGGGTTGAATGCCTGGAGCTCCTCTCTTTTCTTGTGTTCTGCTGCAAACAAGCTATTAATTAACTTCTCCTTATTTTCATTAAGAATTTTCCTCACATTATATTTATTATCTGTAAAATCTTGATCCGAAAAGTCATTTAAGCTGTTTCCATATAAGTTTAGGGATCTTGCACAAAGATTAATATAACTCATTAATGCTGCTGTTTTATTTTCCGAATATGATTTTTGTGCAACAGAGGCGGAGCACTTTTTAAGTATATCTAAAGCATCATCCATTAATCGGAGCTGACTTAAAAGACATGCCTTTTTCACTTGTGTTTCAAAAGAAATATCTCCTTGAATCTTTTTCACACATTCTAACGCCTTTATATAATTGAATTCTGTAATATAAAACTTACATCTCTCGATTAGGTATTCAGACTTTCTTTGAGTGTCCATATGAATAGTTTTAGACTCAATCAATTTCATTAGTTCATGATATTGGTCAAAGTTACTATTTAATCGATACATTTCTGCAAGATACATAACCAATTCAAACCACATGGAATTAAAGTTGTCTGTCTCAGTATCTTTGGACAAGTTCTCAAAAGGGTAATCTTTTAATAATTTTTGAATCTGCTTCGCCTCTTGATTCATTAATCGCATGTAACACTTTCTCAACAAGGCTGCTATATTACTAACTAAAGCAAATTTATTTTGGCTATTATCTAGTCTAAGTGCATGCACAAAATGACCATACAATTGTCTATGAAAATCACCTATAGCGTTCACTGGCAAAGCTAAATATTTAGATACTTCAGTATTAACTTCAACTGTATATTTAAGCATTTTATTATAATATTCTTCTTTATCAATTTTCCATAATGGGCCATCATTCATGAATGGAATTTCTTTAAAAATATTTTGTTTCTTGCCATAATTCTGCAATAATTCTAAAAATCTATTAATTGCATCATAATGTTTGTTTGCTGAGTTATTCTCTATAAGAGATTCTAA
>NZ_JBGUAV010000042.1:0-15293 GCF_041821005.1 Halalkalibacter sp. AB-rgal2 | reverse complement strand
GCCGATGGATCGCCGTGAAGAAGCATCAAGAAAAGCAACAGGTCCCCCTGTGAGACGAATCAAAGCTCCCTTCCAAGTCCGAAGTAAACGAGCACTTTTTCAGTGGCCTCACCTCCCCGTAGAAGAGAAAGCAAGAGCCAGGACGTTGTCGATCGATAAAGTACAATCTGATAACGAATTAGAATTTAACCCTATTAACGGTAAATATGTATTATAATAAATAAACATCATTAAGACTACATCTATGCATCATGAAATAGTTATATCTAGGAGGTCATAAAAAGTTCAATAGGGGTAACGAGAGCAACAAACAATAAATAAAAATGAAAGAAGTGTGATGTAAAATGTTTAAAAAAATGGCAGCCGATGCATTAGGGTTATCGGACATTGGAAAGGTAATCCACCCTAACGATTTTAATCAAACAGATTCAAATGATTTTATTCGAGAGGGAGACGGAGAAAAGATTTATTTTCTTATTAAAACTAAGGCAGATGAATATTGTTTTACTAACTTAGCTTTAATTCATATTGACGGAGAAAATGCTGTTACTTCTAAACGAACAATGAGAAGATATCCTTACTATAAATTTCCTATTGACGATGTTTCTTTAGAAACAGCAGGAAGAATTGACTTAGATGTTGAGATTATTTTCAACATCGGTGATGAAAAGGTTACAATTGCCATTGCCCGTAGAGAAGTGGAGTACGCTAAACAAATATATAGAGCTTTGTTACATATTTCAGAAATAATCTATGATAACCAAATCGTTAAAGGTCTAGCTGAAAAAAGCTTAGAACATGCGTCTAGGGTGTTGCAGTATGTTCATTTAACTCACAACGATTTATTATCTGAGTATAAGAAGGTCGATGAGTATACATTTGACCGATTAAGAGAGTATGACCAAGCTTATCGAATGAAAGATTTTACTGACATTTTTGAACAGTATATATACTTACGGTAGTATACGATATTTATAAAACAGCAAAACGATTTTTGCAAAATAATTTCTCATCTATTTAATAAACATTTGAATCCTAAATTATACTGAAAAAGCTATCAATAGATTTGAAAAAATCTCTGATGGCTTTTTTATTTTGCGATTATAAGACTTCTATATAATAGGAGGTCACTAAAAAAATACAAATCAACTTTTTCAATACTCAACTTCATACTAGTAAAATTGGCTTATTCTTAATATTAGCATTCAGCCCGGTTAACTATTATATTTATACTATAATGGTAGTGTTGACCATTAATAGGGAATGACATAAGGAGGCTATAATGAATAAGACAGTAACTAAAAAAACAATACCTTTAACGAAGAAGTTAACTATCAATGAAGGGGCACATGTTTTATATGTCTATTATTCAGAAGAATTGTACTTAGAAAATTTAGTGTCAGCAATAGTCGCAGCAAAATCAGTCAATCAACATGTTATTATTATTGAAAAAGAAGAGATGTATCAAGTTGCAATTGAAAAAACAAAAATGGAACTAAGTGTACCAAATGAAGAAGAGCTTGATTTTGTTCACTTCATAAACAGTGTTGATTATTATCAAACCTACGGTGACTTTCATTTTGAGAGAGCGATTGAATATTTAAATAAACTATTCACCTCCTATGCGGAGAAAAACATTTCAGTAAGGGTATGGGGAAATGTTTTCTTAGAAAATTATTTAGATAATATGGATAAACTTCATACTTATGAATGTCAATGTGATCAATCAAGTCATCATTTTCAATTTTTAACCATTTGTTCTTATGACGCCAAAGTAGTTCCTGCAGCGGTTCAACTTGAAATGATGAATAGTCACCCTTACTTAATGACAGATACAGAATTAGTGAAATCACCTTTGTATATGGGGGATGCTGTATTGCCATCATTAGCAAGTCAGAAGAAAATTGAGTCAGAATTAGAGTTATACCGTCAAAAGCTTGATTTTATTCACGTTATTGCTCACGAAGTCCGCAATCCACTAACTGTTATTAAATCTTTTGCAACGATTCTAAAGACGGAAGTCAACCATGATGATTCTAAAGTGAAACTAGAATTAATTGAGGATTATGCGAAGGCTATCGATCATGAAATTAATCATATGATTCAAACAGAACAAATGTTAACGGTTGATTCTTTTTGGGAAGCGTCACAGCTTGAAATGATACCAATCATAAATGAAGTTGTTGAAAGTATGAGTGTAAAGGCAAGGACGCAAAATATTAAGTTGGACACAAATATAAATCTTCCTCATACCGCTCAAGTTAGGGGAAATGCGATGGGGATGAGACTCGTGATCTCAAATTTATTAAGTAATGCGATTAAGTATAGCTATGAGGGGAGCAGTGTTACATTAACAAGCTTTGTACAAAATGATTTTCTTTATATTCAAGTGATAGACCGGGGAGTTGGAATGAATGAAGAGGAGATAGACAAACTATTTAAGAAATATCAGAAAGTAAATCAGGATGTACCTGGACAAGGAGTCGGTTTGTTTATGGTATATAAGCTAGTGAATTATTTTAATGGAGACATTCATGTTGAGAGTGAAGAAAGGAAAGGAACGAAGATGGAAGTATCCTTTCCGTTATCATACACGGATTAATCGTGCGTTATAATGCACAATTCTATATAACTAGGTCTTGGAGAAATTTGGCTATGAGTAAAGGGATTTTTTCTTGGGCAACGTGTAGGTAATGCAGAATATAAGGAAGATCTTCACCATCAAAGGTATGGAGTAACTCCCCCCACCATTCAGCTTCATAACGACAGACCATGCTTAAGTTGTACAATAATAAGTAGTGAATGGCTAATTCAGGTAAATAGCGATATCCATCACGTCTGTACGACTTTAACAAATACAAATTTCCATTACGATCATATAGCCAAGGTGCTGAATATTGAATAGTCGGTTGTTGTTGCAATGTAAGGTGTAAATGATGACGTTGTTCGTTTATTTGATGGACTGTTGAATATCCGCTTGTAGGAAAGCTACTTAAATATCGCTCAAAACGTGAGACAGTCATATGATAAGAATCTAATAGCTCAGAAGGAAGCTGAATACTATTAGATTCCTTCTGAGCCCTATAAGAGATTGGAGAACCATTCATTTGATGGATCAGTTCATGCATATCACCGAGCTGTTCGAATAGTGTATTCATTTTAAATTTTTCAGATTCTAACTGTTTCACATGAAACATTTTATCTGAAAAGTGAGAAAAAAGACCGTGCTTTTGAATTTTGACTTCATCATCTAGAAAATGATAACTCGTCTTCTTTCTTTTTCTAGTTGTCACACCATGGGCTAATACTTGGCTATTCGCTGGATAAGTAGGATCTATTGCTAATACGCATGCCTTTAACAGTTGAACTAATCCATAAAATAATAAAATAGGCTGTAATTCAGTGGGTGATAGAGAAGCTTGCTTCATGTAGAGCTGTCCATGTTGTAAGTGATAAATAAAAGAATACGCAGAATGATAGCTTTTTGTTTTAGGTTGAGTCAAGTTCAGCTTTTTATAAGATGAAGTTAAATATTTTCTTGTATAAGTTGCTGAAAAGTAAGGGAGAAATAACTCAGTTGTATCCATACTAAATAGCTCCTTTTAAATAGTCAGTTTATTTAGAAAAATCTTATATTAATCACTTTCTTGACAGTAGTTTACCCACTTGATAAGCTACTAATAATATTTTTACGTTCATAAAAATGGTTTTGGGGAGGATACATGAAGATGTGGGAAAATAAATTCGAAAAAGAAGGGCTAACCTTTGATGATGTATTGCTCGTTCCAGCGCGTTCTGAAATCTTGCCACGTGACGTCTCAGTTAAAACAAAGCTAAGTGAAAACCTAGAGCTTAACATTCCACTTATTAGTGCTGGAATGGACACTGTTACAGAAGCAAAGATGGCGATAGCGATTGCTCGTGAAGGTGGATTAGGAATTATTCATAAGAATATGTCTATTGAAGCTCAAGCTGAAAACGTTGATCGAGTCAAACGTTCAGAAAGTGGTGTCATTACGAATCCATTTTATTTAACTCGTGAGCATCAAGTATTTGATGCAGAGCATTTAATGGGGAAATATCGTATTTCTGGTGTGCCGATTGTTGATGAGCAGCAAAAGTTAGTAGGTATCTTAACGAATCGTGATTTGCGTTTCATTGAAGATTATTCAATTGAAATTGACGAGGTAATGACGAAGGAAAACCTCGTAACAGCTCCTGTCGGTACGACATTAGACGAAGCGGAAAAGATTTTACAGAAATATAAGATTGAAAAGCTTCCTTTAGTAGATGACCAAGGAATATTAAAAGGTTTAATTACGATTAAAGATATTGAAAAGGTTATTGAATTCCCTAATTCAGCAAAGGACTCTCAAGGTCGGTTAGTTGTTGGAGCGGCTATTGGTGTTTCTGCTGATGCTGATAAGCGAATTGAAGCGCTTGTTGAAGCTGGTGTAGATGCAATCGTTATCGACACGGCTCATGGACATTCTAAGGGCGTACTAGATAAAGTTCGTGAAGTGCGAACTCAATATCCTGATTTAACGATTATTGCAGGAAATGTTGCAACAGCAGAAGCAACTCGTGATTTAATTGAAGCGGGTGCCAGTGTTGTAAAAGTAGGTATTGGACCTGGATCAATCTGTACGACACGAATTGTAGCTGGTATTGGTGTTCCCCAAATTACGGCTGTTTATGATTGTGCGACAGAAGCTAGGAAGCATGGAGTTCCAATCATAGCTGATGGTGGAATTAAATATTCAGGAGATATTGTCAAAGCATTAGCAGCTGGTGGACATGCGGTAATGCTAGGAAGCTTACTTGCAGGTGTTTCTGAGAGCCCTGGTGAGCGTGAAATTTATCAAGGTCGTCAATTTAAAGTTTATCGAGGAATGGGCTCATTAGGAGCGATGGAAAAAGGAAGTAAGGACCGTTATTTCCAAGAAAACGCGCAAAAGCTTGTTCCAGAAGGCATTGAGGGTCGTATTCCTTATAAAGGTCCATTAAATGATACGGTGCATCAGCTAATTGGTGGAATTCGTGCAGGAATGGGTTATTGTGGAACGGCGACGTTAGATGATTTACGTGATTATGGTAAGTTTATCCGTATTACAGGTGCTGGTTTACGCGAAAGTCACCCTCATGATGTTCAAATTACGAAAGAAGCGCCAAATTATTCATTATAGTGTCACATTATTTGGAAATAGATAGAGACTTCTCTATCTATTTTTTTGTAGTTGGTTGTGATAAAATAACCTCTATCGAAGTAGGTATGGAGGTGCTGGAGTGAGCAAAGCAATGAAGAAGCCACTTATTTTAATGATGGTAGTGGCGGTGTTAATGGGTGGTTGGTTACAGCCTAATCTAGCAGAGGCATCTGTTGATTTAGATGCTGAAGCTGCAATATTAATTGATGCTAAGACTGGTAAGGTTTTATATCAGAAGAAGATTGATAGTCTTCTTCCAATTGCTAGTATGACAAAGATGATGAGTCAATACTTAATCTTTGAAGCTGTAGAAAATGGTGAGATTAGTTGGGATGATGAGGTTCCAATTAGCGATTTCGTAAGGCAGTTATCTCTTAATAAAACGTTATCTAATGTTTCATTAAGGCAGGATTATTCATATACAGTAAGGGAGTTATATGAATCAGTCACAATTTATTCAGCAAATGGATCAATGATTGCTTTAGCAGATTTAATTGCAGGTTCTGAAACGGCTTTTGTGCAAAGAATGAATGAAAAGGCTGAGGAGTTAGGGTTTGAAGATTATGAATTTGTTAATTCTACTGGATTAAACAATAGCTCCATGAACGGAAATCATCCAGATGGGACGTCAGATGATGCTGAAAATCTCTTGTCAGCCAGAGCAACAGCTAAGCTAGCTTATCATTTGATTAATGATTACCCAGAAATTCTTGAGACAGCACAAATTCCTGTCATGGAATTTGATGCTGGTCCGGATGAAATAGAGGTTATGCATAATTGGAACTGGATGATTCCAGGTATTCGAGAAGACTTTGATCAGTTTTCATATGATGGAATTCAAGGATTGAAAACAGGATCAACTAGTACTGCTGGAGCTGCTTTTACTGGTGTTGCAGAGCGTGGGGATGTCCAATTAATTTCTGTTGTCATGAGAACGAGTGATCGAGAAGCACGCTTTACAGAAACTCGTAAATTGCTTGATTATGGTTTTAATCAATTTTCACAGATTGAATTATTCCCAGAAGGTTATATACCAGAAGGGGAAGAGCTTGTTGAAGTAGTAAGTGGGAAAGAGAATGAGGTGACCATTTCTAGTACAGACTCTTTAACAACTTTGATTCAAAGTGGCGACGAAGAATTATATCGTGCAGAGCTTGTATTAGATGAGAGTCAATTGAATGAAAATGGAAAGTTAGAGGCTCCAATCGAAGCTGGACAACAAGTTGGAAAGCTCGTGCTAACTTACAATGGAGAAGACGGAGATGAATACATTTACTCAGATGCTTCTGTTGAAGTGCCTGTTGTAACAGATCAAGCAGTCGAGAAGGCTGGTTGGTTTACCATGATGATGAGAGGGATTGGGGGCTTTTTCGCGGGAATATGGACAAGTGTTGCAGATACAGTTAGCGGCTGGTTCGGTTCATAAAGAAAAGACGCTATTGAGCCCACTGAAAAAGTACAATTCGACTTTTTCAGTACCTTTTGTTGGATTAGTAATGGCTTCACGCGTTGCTCGCTTGATACGAGAAACCTATTCGTATCAAGCTTTCCAAAACAGGTAACGGTTTCGCACATTGCTTAAAGGGCACCAAAAAAGCTAAAAACAACCTTTTTTAGTGCCCTAACGCTAGCGCGTTTTTCTTAAAAAGCGAGAGAATTGCGAACTTTTGATGTATACTAATAAAAGATATGTCAATTTTACTAGAGAGACCGTATAGGTATAGGAGGAATTCAAATGAGTCAAACGGGTACAGATAGAGTCAAACGTGGTATGGCTGAAATGCAAAAGGGTGGCGTTATTATGGACGTCATTAATGCGGAACAGGCAAAAATTGCAGAACAAGCAGGTGCTGTTGCTGTTATGGCATTAGAACGTGTTCCAGCTGATATCCGTGCTGCCGGTGGTGTCGCACGTATGGCAGACCCGACAATTGTTGAAGAGGTATTAAATGCTGTTTCGATTCCAGTAATGGCAAAGGCGCGTATTGGTCACATTGTTGAAGCTCGCGTTCTTGAAGCGATGGGCGTTGATTATATTGATGAAAGTGAAGTATTAACTCCTGCTGATGAAGAGTATCACTTGTATAAGCGTGATTTCACAGTTCCATTTGTTTGTGGTGCACGTGATTTAGGTGAGGCTTCTCGTCGTATTGAAGAAGGAGCATCAATGCTTCGAACGAAAGGCGAGCCAGGAACAGGAAATATTGTTGAAGCTGTTCGCCATATGCGAAAAGTGCAGCAACAAATTCTGAAAGTGCAAAATATGTCAAGAGATGAACTTATGACAGAAGCGAAAAATTTGGGTGCTTCTTATGAGTTGTTATTGCAAATTAAAGAAACAGGTAAGCTTCCTGTCGTGAACTTTGCTGCTGGTGGTGTGGCAACTCCTGCAGATGCTGCACTTATGATGCAGCTTGGAGCAGACGGTGTCTTTGTAGGGTCTGGTATTTTTAAATCAGATAACCCGGAGAAATTTGCTCGTGCGATTGTAGAAGCGACAACACACTATGAAGACTATGCGTTAATTGCAAAGCTCTCAAAAGGGTTAGGTACGGCCATGAAAGGAATCGAGATTTCTACTTTAGAGCCGTCAGATCGTATGCAAGAGCGCGGTTGGTAAGGATAGAAAGGAATCGACGATGGTTAAAGTTGGTGTATTAGCATTACAAGGAGCTGTGAGGGAGCATGTGCAATGCTTACAAGCTCCAGGTACTGAAGTAGTCGTAGTGAAGAAAGTAGAACAGCTTGCGGATTTAGATGGTATTGTTTTACCAGGTGGCGAAAGCACGACGATGAGAAGATTAATTGATTTATATGGTTTCTTTGAACCGTTAAAGCAATTTGCCAAACAAGGAAAACCGATGTTTGGGACTTGCGCTGGATTAATTTTAATGGCAAAGGAAATTGTTGGATATGATCAAGGCCACTTAGCTGTCATTAATATGAAAGTAGAGCGTAACGCCTTTGGTCGTCAGCGTGAAAGCTTTGAAACCGACTTACAGGTTACAGGAGTTGGTGATGATGTTCGCGCTGTATTCATTCGTGCTCCATTAATTGTTGAAGTTGGCAACGAAGTTGAGGTATTATCTAAATATAAAGATGAAATCGTGGCTGCTAGGCAAGGACAATTTCTTGCTTGCTCCTTCCATCCAGAATTAACGGATGACCACCGTATTCATCAATTTTTTGTCCAAATGGTTAAGGAAGCGGAGTCAGTAGTAGAATAGAAAAAAACGTGGAAAAAGGATTAGTATAGCTAGTTGCTTTGTTAAGAGAGCTGGTGGTAGGTGCGAACCAGTCAAACGCTAGTTAGAATCTCCCTTTGAGTGAAGAGTGAAAAGCTCTTACAGTTGTCGCTGTTATCGGCAAAAGTGGTATAGAATGATGTTTGTTCTATACAACAAGGGTGGCAACGCGGGAAACCGTCCCTTCTATTCATAATAGAAGGGACGGTTTTTTTTGAAAGGAAAGATTGGATAAAAGTGTTAGCTTAATCGAGGAGGGTGTAAAATGTTAGACATTAAACGTTTACGAAAAGATTTAGAAGGTATAACAGAGAAGTTAAAAACACGTGGTGAAGACATATCTGGATTAGACCGCTTTCAGGAATTAGATGAGAAAAGGCGAGCGGTTATCGTTGAAGTCGAAGAGCTCAAAAGCCGACGCAATCAAGTTTCGCAAGAAGTAGCACAATTAAAGCGTGAGAAAAAGGATGCTGACCATTTAATAGCTGAAACAAAAGAAGTTTCTAGTAAAATTAAAGCACTTGATGAGGAATTGAAAAGCCTTGAACTTCAACTCGAAGATATTTTACTTACAATACCGAATGTTCCTCATGAAAGTACACCAGTCGGCGATACTGAGGATGATAATGTTGAGATTCGTAAGTGGGGAGAGCTTCCAACGCTCGATTTTGAGGTGAAGCCACACTGGGATGCTGCGACGGATTTAAATATCTTAGACTTTGAACGTGCTTCAAAGGTTACTGGTAGCCGTTTTGTCTTTTATAAAGGTTTAGGGGCTCGTTTGGAGCGTGCGCTTATTAACTTCATGATGGATTTACATCAAGATGAACATGGCTATGAGGAAGTCATTCCACCATTTATCGTCAATCGTCAAAGTATGACTGGAACGGGGCAACTTCCGAAGTTTGCAGAGGATGCCTTTCAAATTAAAGATGAGGAGTACTTTCTCATTCCAACAGCAGAAGTTCCTGTCACAAATTTACATCGTGATGAAATTCTTTCTGTTGAGCAATTACCTATTGCTTATACGGCCTATAGCGCTAATTTCCGCTCTGAAGCAGGTTCTGCTGGTCGAGATACACGTGGTTTAATTCGTCAGCATCAGTTTAACAAAGTTGAGCTTGTTCGCTTTGTAGATCCAGAGGGTTCATATGAGGCATTAGAGCAGTTAACATCTCACGCTGAGAAAGTATTACAATTGTTAAAGCTTCCATATCGTGTCCTGAGTATGTGTACAGCAGACTTAGGTTTTACGGCGGCAAAGAAGTATGATATTGAAGTGTGGATTCCAAGCTATGATACGTATCGTGAAATTTCTTCTTGTAGTAATTTTGAAGATTTTCAAGCGAGGCGTGCGAATATTAAATTCCGCCGTGAACCGAAAGCAAAGCCAGAGTTTGTTCATACATTAAATGGTTCTGGTCTAGCGATAGGTAGAACAGTTGCGGCTATATTAGAAAATTATCAACAGGCAGATGGATCGATTGTTGTTCCAGAAGTACTACGACCATATATGCGTGTTGACGTAATTCAAGCTAAGTAATCATTCAAAGATAACCGGGTAGTTGTAAAGGGAATTGAAAAAGTGCGATTTTTACTTTTTTCAGTTGCCTTTAAGTAATGTGCGTAGCCGTTGCCCGATTTTGAAAGTCTTGCTATGAGTGGGTTTCTCATAGCAAGGCGTGCAACGAGCGGAGCCATTACTCTTCTTTGAGTTACTAGAAAGGACTTTTTCAGTGCTCTCCGCTAACGCTTTTTTCTTATAAAATGAAGGAGAAAGGACTTGCTTCTTGTTATCAGGTTTGTTATTATATTTCTTGTCAGTACGAAACGCGGAGGAATACCCAAGTCCGGCTGAAGGGATCGGTCTTGAAAACCGACAGGCGGGTTAAACCGCGCGGGGGTTCGAATCCCTCTTCCTCCGCCATACATTATAAATAAACACTGCCTTCCTGGTAGTGTTTTTCTTCTTTACGAGGTATGAGCGCTTATTTGGAGAAAGGTTTTACGTTTTACTGAGCGGTTGAGAAGATACGAGGAGGACTCGTTATGCAAAACCATGAAAAGTGGATGAGGCTAGCTTTGCAAGAAGCACAAAAGGCTGAGATGATAGGTGAAGTTCCAATTGGGGCTGTTCTCGTTCATCAGGAAGAGGCCATTGCTTCTGCTCATAATCGTCGAGAAAGTGATCAGCAAGCATTAGCTCATGCTGAATTAGCGGTAATTGAAGAGGCGTGTAACAACCTAGGGAGCTGGCGTTTGTTAGATTGTACGCTGTATGTGACGTTAGAGCCTTGTCCAATGTGTGCAGGAGCTATTTTACAATCTCGTATTCCGACCGTTGTCTATGGGGCAAGAGATCCTAAAGCTGGCTGTGTCGGATCATTAATGAACTTGCTTGATGATTCTCGGTTTAATCATCAGACGAAGGTGATTGAAGGATGTTTAGCAGAAGAGTGTGGGGCGATTTTAACAGCCTTTTTTCGCCGTTTACGAGCAAAAAAGAAAAACTAGAGATTCTTACAAATTCCACCTCTTGCATTTATAAGCAAAACACCCTATACTAAATACTACGTCGATAAAGACGTATAACAACATTATGACGATTTACCGTGCTAGGTGGGGAGGTAGCGGTGCCTTGTAACTCGCAATCCGCTATAGCGGGGCTGAATCCCTTCTAGAGGTTTTGGTGCTGCGAGGTCTGCCCTAAGTAAGTGGTGTTGACGCTTGGGTTCCACGCAACGGAAACCCATGAACCCTGTCAGGTCCGGAAGGAAGCAGCAGTAAGTGGATTCTTCCGTGTGCCGTGGAGTCGCCTGGGCCGAGCTAACTGCTTAGGTAACGCTCGTGGTACCTTAATCGAAGGAAGGTGCACGGTATCCTTTTTATAAAAAGAGCAACTACGTTCGCGAGGGCGTAGTTGCTCTTTTAAATTAGTAAGCATAAAAAAAGGATTGAGAAGGTGCAAAAAAAAGCTGTTTTTAACTTTTCCGGTGACCTCTCAGCTTGAAGTGTAATCAAGGAAGGTGGAGAAGGATTCACAAAAGAGTGCCAACTCAACCCTTGTAACGACTACACACAATGTAATTAGAAAAAACGGTTATGCCGTTTTTCTCTAAAACATTAGAATAGATGATTGTTCTTGATTAAGTGAAAAGCTATAATATATAAAGTAGGTGAAGGGGGACAGTGTGATGAGTTATCAAGCTTTATATCGTGTATGGCGGCCACAACTACTTCAAGATGTTGTTGGTCAAGAGCATATTACGAAAACGTTACAAAATGCTTTATTACAAGAAAAGCTTTCTCACGCCTATCTTTTCACGGGTCCACGTGGTACAGGGAAGACGAGTGCTGCGAAAATTATTGCAAAGGCAATCAATTGTGAACAAGCACCTGTTGCGGAACCTTGTAATGAGTGTTCTGCTTGTAAAGGAATTACATCAGGCGCCATTGTCGATGTGATGGAAATTGATGCGGCTTCTAATAATGGAGTCGATGAAATTCGTGATATACGTGATAAGGTCAAGTTTGCCCCGAATGAAGTTCGCTATAAGGTGTATATTATAGATGAGGTACATATGCTATCCACTGGAGCGTTTAATGCATTGTTAAAAACATTGGAAGAGCCTCCGAGTCATGTGTTGTTTATACTTGCTACAACAGAGCCTCATAAAATTCCGTTAACGATTATTTCTCGTTGTCAACGTTTTGACTTTAAACGAATTTCAAGCCATTCGATTGTTGCGCGAATTGAACATATTTTATCTGCTGATGGGATTGAGGCTGAACCTGAAGCATTATTACATATTGCAAGAGCAGCTGAAGGCGGGATGAGAGATGCATTGAGCCTTCTCGACCAAGCGATTTCATTCGCTGAAGAAAAAGTCGTGCTAGAGGATGTTCTAGCGATAACTGGGGCGATTTCACAGCAAGCATTAATAACGATTGTTGAATGCTTAATCGAGCAAAATATGATTAAAGCGTTACAAGAAGTCGATCGTATGGTTTCAGAAGGTAAGGATCCGATGCGACTAATAGAGGATTTAATCTATTTCTATCGTGACGTATTGCTCTACAAACATGCGCCAGATGTAGAGGACTTATTGGAACGGGCTAAGCCAGATGAAGCATTTCAAGCATTAGTTAAACAAATATCTCCTCAATGGTTACATCAGACCATTGAATCGTTGACAGGTAGCCAACAAGAAATGAAACTATCTGCTCATCCGAAAATCTTCTTAGAGCTAGCATTAATGAAGCTCTTGCCATACGAGCCTTCTCATCATGCAGGTGGTTTGGATTCAACGAAGGAAATCCAAGAGTTAAAAGAGCAGCTGAATTTTCTGCAGCAGCAGCTTCATGACATGAAAAAGCAACCTGTTCAAGTCAATGAGCAACAATCCTCTACACAACCGAGAAAGGTTAAGCGTCCGCAAGCAGTAAAATCAAAAGCATCGACTGCAAAGGTGATGGAGCTATTAAAAGCAGCGGATAAGCAAAGTTTACAGCTTGTTATGTCGCGTTGGGGTGATGTGATGGAGAAGATGAAAACAACGAATGTGCCAGGTCATGCATGGTTGAGTGACTGTAAACCAGTTGCTGCTTCTTCTTCTACAGTTGTTTTAGCGTTTCAAAATGAGATGCATCGTGATATGATGGATACAAAGTTTCGAGAAGTTCTTGAACCAATCTTACAAGCCATTTTCCAAACTCAACAGACGTTTGTGACATTGTTGAGTGAACAATGGGAACAGGTTAAGACTGAGTTTGTTAGCGATAAAGGAAAAACGGATGATGAAGCTAATAATGATGCGTTAGTTGAGGAAGCTGTTAAGCTTGTAGGTGAAGAATTAATTGAAATGGTAGATCGTGATTCATAAAAGGAGGAAATACAAATGAAAAACATGGGTAATATGATGAAACAAATGCAAAAAATGCAAAAGCAAATGGCGAAGGCTCAAGAAGAGCTAAAAGAAAAAACGATCGAAGCAACAGCTGGTGGTGGAATGGTAACAGTTGTAGCAAGTGGTGACAAGCGTATATTAGATGTAAAAATTTCTGAAGATGTGATTGACCCAGACGATCCAGAAATGCTACAAGATTTAGTGTTAGCTGCTACGAATGAAGCTTTAAAGCAAGTCGATGAACTTGTGGAACAAGACCTTGGTAAATTTACAAAAGGGATGAACGTACCCGGCTTGTTTTAATTAACAAAACATAAATTTATAGAGTGTACAATTTTTGTAATAAATCCACCTACCCTTTTTTAGTGTAGGTGGATTTTATCTAAAAGGTATGTCTGGATGTAAATGATTCTGAAGGGAAAGGAGGGTTTTTATTTGCAGTATCCTGAACCAATAGCGAAATTAATAGAGGGTTTTATGAAGCTTCCGGGTATTGGACCTAAGACGGCTAGTCGCCTGGCTTTTTTTGTGTTAGATATGAAAGAAGATGATGTGCTTGATTTTGCGAAGGCGTTGGTGAATGCTAAGCGAAACCTAACGTATTGCTCCAACTGTCATCATATTACTGATATTGATCCATGTAGAATTTGCGAGGACCAAAGTCGTGATAAATCGGTTGTTTGTGTCGTACAAGATGCCAAAGACGTCATTGCTATGGAGAAAATGAAGGAATACCGTGGCTTGTACCATGTCTTACATGGAGCGATATCACCAATGGATGGCATTGGACCAGAAGATGTTAAAATACCTGAGCTCTTAAAACGATTGCAAGACGATACGATTCAAGAAGTGATCATTGCTACTAATCCAACGATCGAGGGAGAAGCGACGGCTATGTATATGTCTAGACTGATTAAGCCTACGGGGATTAAGGTGACTCGTATTGCTCATGGGCTTCCTGTAGGTGGAGATTTGGAATATGCCGATGAAGTCACTTTGTCTAGGGCGATTGAAGGCCGGAGAGAATTGTAGGAGGCGACGAGATGTTTTTTAAGAGAAAAGGAAAGATTCGTGAACAACAGCATCGTCTTTTGTTGGGTCAATTAGAAATGCTAAAAGGAAAGCTAGATGAACAAAAGCAACTGATTAATCGAAGTATTGATCCATCTGACGAAGTTTTAAATCGAGCAAAAATAACAGAAGGATTATATTCGCTTCTATTAAGGGAAGCTAGAGCTAATCATGCAAGTAAGAGCAAACAGTAAATGTGAGGCCACCAAAAAAGTTAGGTTTTTACCTTTTTTGGTGGCCTTTAAGCAATGAGCGAACTCGTTTCCTTGTTATGAAAAGCTCGGTACGAGTAGTCTTCTCGTCGTATCAAGCGACAACGCGTGAAGCCATGGCTATTCAAATGAAAGGTATTGAAAAAGTCGATTGGTACTTCTTGTTTGTTCTTTTTTTTGTGTATGAAGCATAGACATGTAATGTGTAGACAAGCTTTGATGGAAGGAGATGGTTGGATGGAGCCTATGTTAGTCATTATGTTATTAGTCAGTTTAGTCTTTATTTTATTATTAGTAGGAGCGCCAGTTAAACCTTTACGTTTTGCAGGTGGTATTATTGTAAAATGCTTAATAGGAATTTTAATGCTTTTTTTTGTGAATGTGCTAGGGGCTACTATTGGGCTTTATGTGCCGATTAACGGAGTAACGACGATTGTATCTGGATTATTGGGAGTGCCGGGAATAGTTTTGTTAGTAGGAATAGCTGTTTTTTTTATTTAAATTTTTTAAAAAAACATTGCTTTATAAAAGATATGTGTGTTATATTATTTCTTGTCGCATTAATAGACGTTAACAGTTTTTAAAAAAGTGTTGACTTGTATTGGGTGGCATGGTATATTAGAAAAGTCGCAATAAACGACGATGAGTTCC
>NZ_JBGUAV010000041.1:0-15557 GCF_041821005.1 Halalkalibacter sp. AB-rgal2 | reverse complement strand
GCATAAAGATTATAACTCATTCGGTAATGTAATCATCAAGGTATGATGCATTAAAACAAACCCGAATGTATTTAAGGGTAAATCGACCGAGGATATGGCTCAAAAGCCTTTGGTTTTAAAATTTTGAGAGTTTTAGAGCAAGGATATTATTATCACATCAATATATGAATTGGAACTCATGTTGGATAGGAACTAGGCCACCAAGCGTAAGCGCGGTAGCCTAGTGGTCTACCCAACATTTATAATAGAACCTTTAAGTTACCTCTTGAAAAAGTTTCAGGTGATCTCTAAAGGAGGATTCAATATGTCGTTATTAATTACGTTTATAGTCTGTATTTTATTGTTCTTGTTTAGTACTGTGAAATGGGAACGGTTAAGTAGTTTAGAAAAAGTTGAAAGGATCATAAACTCAAATAAATATAATGACTTGGAAAAGTATAACCAAATTAACAAATTGAAGAATACTGTTCATTTTGGAGTTGGGTAAGGAAAGTGATTCTGGAAAGGGATTCCTATCTGAAACAGTTGTTACTTCACTAATTCATGGTGAATTAAGAAATCAAAAAGAAGTTAATGAATATAATGATTTAAAATTATTATGTGGTCACCGTTTGCCATCTCTAAGTAGTGTTGGTGACAATGATTGGGATATAGTTTATGGACCTTACGGTATTAATCATTTGGATTTTTCTTTTTACTCATTGGACTAATTAAGTTGTTTAAATTCCTATTAACTGGTAAGTTGAAATCAGAACCATGTCGAACTATTCTTGTGGAGGCAGGGGAATGAAACTAGTAAAGACTTTTATAAAGAATTTCAGGTCCATTAACAGTTGTACAGTGTTAAATGGAAAAATATCAGCACTTGTTGGGGAAAACAATCCTGGTAAATCAGCTGTGTTAAGAGCTTTAAATTCATTTTTTAACTATGAACAAGAAGAAAGTAACTTTTCGAGTGGTCTACATCAATATTCAAAAAAGAGCTTAGTAAGGGTAGAACTCACTTTCACAGAAGTTCCTAGTATCGATAAATATGCTCAGATGCTTAACAATGATGAGTTAATTATAAGAATGACTTACTCAGCAAAAACGAAGAAAAGAACACTTCATTATAAAAAGAATGGCACCTATGAAACACTAAGTAATGATTTTATTAATCTATTAAAAGAGGATATAAATTATATACTCATTCCACCTAACCGTGACCATAGACAAGTTGTTTGGGAAGAAAATACATTATTAAAAACTGTACTAGAGGAATATTTGAGAAAGCATACCTCTCGTAGGGGTAATTTGACTCCAAAGGTAATTGTTGCTGCTAAGAACTTAGAAAATAATGCATTGTCAAAGGTTGAAGCTGAGGTTGATAAATATTACTCAATGAACAGGAATTTTAAATTTAAATTTAACTTTGACAAGCAGATTGATTATTCTTTACTGCTAAATGATATTACTCTTGATATTGAAGAAAGAGGGCAAGTATACAATATTACTGAAAGTGGTAGTGGAATCCAGAGTTTGACTATCATAGCTCTCTATAGATATTTAGCTGAATTAAAACATAATAACATTATTTTAGGTATAGAAGAACCTGAGATTAATCTCCATCCACAGGCTCAAAGGGAGTTCATAACAAGCATTTCGAAGGAACAACTTTTGAGATGGAACCCTATTCTTTCATAATGCGTCCCTTTTCATGGACTTTAAAGGATAACGCCAATGAGAAACAAAAGTATTATAATTTTTATTTTGACCTAGAAAAAACAGAACGAATGCTGACTTGATCCCATTGTCCTATTTGGGAGGAATGTGGTAAAACTAAAGGAGACTAATAGATTCGTTTTGAAATGAGGTGAGAGTATTGAGTATAAAGGACTTAAATGTTATTCATCGAAATAAGTCGTCTGAGTTGCCTGAGTGGATTCAGTTCGCATTTGAGATGGGTGTTTATTTAAATGAGCAAGGAATTAAGTATAAAAAACCAGCAAGTATATTACTATCTCTTCCAAGTGAACAATATTTTTCATTGTTTGTAGCAATGGGGATTGCAAATAAACGATTTTCTACCAATAAACAAATTAGATCGATACGTAAAGTGATTTTAGGTTTGGGAAAAGGAAGTCGAATTATCTACCAGGATAATGAGTCAGCTAGGAAGGCATCTGTAGTGGCAATTGAACCAAGCCCTGTTTTTAAAGGTGAAATGATGTTAATCATTAAAGATGGAAAAATAGAAAGGGGCATCCCAGAAAATCAGTGGCTGGACAAAATTAGAGTGTTGGATGAAGAGTTTGATGAAGTGAAGAGAACTCGAAAAGTAAGTAAGAAAATGCAACTAGGGTTGGAAAATAATCCGTTATTGCGAAAACTGTATTCTTCCAATCAACTGACAAAGGCGGAATTTTACACTGGTAATTACTTCTATATAGTGGGGAATTTAGCGAATATAAACAGTTGGATAGGAGATGAGATTTTTACTAGTGAGCATGTGAAAGGATCGATTGGAGATTTTCTCTATTTAAATAACTCGAACAGTTATACGAACGGAAAACTGTTTTCTTCACAAATGAAGAAGCCTGATGTAGATATGAGTGTGGAAGTACCAGTTATTTACTCTGACTTAAATGGTTATTTAAAACAGGGTAAACATTTTAGTAACAACCCCAAATTAGTTATTGCTAGTAGAACAGACAGTCCAACTAGAATTCTTGAAGTGCACGAAGAAGTTAAAAGAGAACTACTACTGGGAAAACAAGCGATTATTACAGAAGAATTAATCGAACATTTTAGAATAGCGGAAGTGAAAATTCCAACTGGAATAGAATTTATTGCTTGGAGGTGATGTTGTGAGTTTTAATAACTTATTAGATTTATATAAGGTCGATAGAAGTCAGGTTTCATTCAAGCATGTTGAAAGTAAGGAACTATTACCATTTGCTAACAATATCGAAAAGCTTCGCCTTGAAATTCAAAAAAAATATGATCAAGATGAAGAGCTTCTTGAAGTTCTCAACTTATTAAAAACGATTTTCTTCCGTCTTGTAAGTAGCATTTCCCCCTATAACCAAGTCATTAATGAAGGAATTAGAACACAATTAAACGATAGGTTTAGACGATCGAAATCTAGTTATCCTGATCTATTTAAAAATGTATTAACTCCAATCGGGATATCATACAAACAAGTAATGGAAGCTCCTGCTAATTATCTATACGAACATTTATTTACACTAATCAATAAAAAAGCTGCAGTGGGTTTAAAAATTGCACTTATTTCGAAAAGAGCTCTTTCATCGGATGAGAAAGATATGCTTAACTCAGAAATTAAGACCTATGTAAAGATGAAGTACTACACAGAAAATAGCTTCAGAAAAGATAATGAAACATTTGATGAAGTTATTTACTTAGGAAATCCAAATTATTTTCATGATTATGTAAAAAATACATTCAAAGGAAAAAGTCTTACCTTTATTTCTTATGACATCTTCACTAATTCCATTCATCCTAAAAAAGTATTTGCTGATATTGATCAAAAAGGGGTTCATAGTACAATCTTTCAACATGTTACCATTGGTAAAGCAAAAACAAATAAAACGGAAATGACCATTGATGAAAAAGAGTCTATTATCTCTGCTGTAAATAAAGTCGTTGAGCAACAACGAAATCAACAAGGAACTCAAGATTTAGTAGAAGCATGTATCGTATATTTGGAGAATGAACGATTCTTATTTGCTCCCAAGGATTCAAAGATACGTATATTTTCTCCTAACGAAAAAGAAGATTTTATCAATCAAAAGAGTTTTAAAGATGTAGAGGAAGACGAATATATCGTAATAAGAAATGAGCGGGATACAAAGTTAATTGCTGAAATTGCCGACACTGATATTTTAAAAAGAAATGCTGAAAAGTATCGGAACATGCAACATGAATGGAAGAGAAAATTACGTTATAATGTGGAGAAAAAAGGGTTGAAAAAAGTTAGTGATATTTTAATGAAAAAACATAAAATCAAGACAGCCTCGATGGCATCTGTTCGATCATGGTGTAATGAAGATTCGATCTATCCTAGAGAACTCGATAAGATACTCAAAGTGTTCAAATACGACAGCAAAGAGATTAAAACGATATGTGAAGTGATGAGAAATATCCAAAATGCACATCGAACTGCAGGAAGACTGATTTCTAGAAAGCTAATGAATGAAATATCAAATTCGATTGTGATGGCATTGCAAGAAAAAGGGTTTTATACTTTTGAATCGAAGGAATTTAATGGTGCATCCTTTAATATTGAGAGAGTTGTTTCGATTGATCATTCTACCCATTTAATAGGCCAACACAATTTAATGAAACCGATGAGTATTTATGATTAATCCCCTTAAAAAGGAGCTTACGTATGGGAGTTACGCTTGAAAAGTCACTACAAAATCGTCAAACGGTTATTAATAATGTTTATGAAGAAATTATCGGGCCAGGGCAAATCAGAGCACACTACACGAAATTTAACCCAGTTGGATCAACTGTTTTTGAATCGAAAGAAGATCTATTTAAACCCTATTATTGGGAAGTAGGGGGATTGAAGGAGGAGATTCTTCAAAGAGAAAACCCTCAAGGGAGGTATGTAAGTGGCCTATTATTCCCCCTTGGAACAAATGAAAACGATGAAGTCTCAATGGAAACTCCGATAGACAAACAAATTGATGGCACAAAAGAGAGCGATAAACTTGATGACTTATTTGAGAGAAAAGAAGGCGTAGAGACGACTGAGGACGAGGGGGAAGTAGAACTTTTTCCTCAAAGGAATGACTTTATGCCTTCTACTTTAGGGTTAACATTCTGCATCGGAAAAGAGGTACCATCTATTTCAATTAAAATTGATGGTGGTACATATACACCACATAATGTAAGGGTAAAAGGTGAAAGTGGAAACTATCAATGGTGGTTAAGAGAATCGATTGAAGGTTTTTGGGATATACAAGTTAGCGACCTTATCCGCGAAAGCCTTATGAAAACAGTAGTTGAGATGAAAAATAAGGCTGGTAATAAGATTAGCCATTATCAAATTCAACTACAAGCCGTGATTCGTGAAGTAAAGGATCAATATATCGTGACAATAAGTTGTTCAAACCGCTCAGAACTCTTGAACATTAAAAGAGAACAGGCCATTCTGTTTCAATCAGTTTTAAGGATTAGCACTCCTGAGGACTACACTTTTTCGGTCTACCCAAAGCATTACCAAATGAAACAGCTTTTAAATGAACAAGAAGCATCTACAGAACTTTTATATCGGAATGAAGGGGTTTATGCGTTTGGTCATGGCTGTGCGGCTCATTGGGAACAGAATCATTCAAAGATCCGGGAAATCTCTTCTACGTTTATGCCTGAGTATGAGACATTAAGTATGACGCCTAATGTGGTCGTGAAAAAAGGGGATAAAGAGATTGAACTGGAAATCAAAATGAGTGACTTAGCTGGTCTTTCATCTTCTGATCATCCACGAACGTTTTTACGGCCATTAATTGAAGGGTACAGAAACTGGATCGACACAAAGGAAAAGGAAATTAAGAAAAAGATTCCTACGTTATTACAACCTGCCGCAGAAAAACATATGAAACTTTGTAGAGAAAGTCTAGATAGAATGGAAGTTGGATTAGACCTACTAGATAACGGTGATATACTGGAAGCGTTTCGTCTAGCAAACCTAGCCATTCTGTTGCAACAGGAAAATGGGACAGAAAAACGCGAAGGTCGAGTAGATAATAGAGAAATTGTGTTTTCGAAATCCTTTAAAGAAAATGTAAAAGATGAAGGTAGACTTAAAAGCGCTAAAAATTCCTGGCGGGCATTCCAAATCGCATTTATCTTAATGTCAATTGAGTCGTTAATAAATGAAGAAAGTGAATCAAGAGACATTGTTGATTTAATTTGGTTTCCTACTGGTGGGGGAAAAACAGAAGCGTATCTAGGGGTTGCTGCCTTCCAAATGATTTTACGTCGCTTAAGAAATCCTCTTGATGCTGGTGTAGACGTCATGATGAGGTATACGTTACGACTGTTAACAGCCGATCAGTTTCAAAGGTCTTCAAGACTGATTTGTGCATTAGAATATTTACGCTTAAAGCATCAAAAATTAGGCGATATTCCTTTTTCGATTGGTATATGGGTAGGATCACAGACGACACCTAATAACAATAAATCAGCGAGAAAACAGCTAAATAATCTTCAGAAAAAAGTCAAAAATGCACAGCAGTTTGTTGTAAATAGTTGTCCATGGTGTGGGGCAGACCTAGGTTATTATCATGAAAGCAATAGCAAAGAAAAGCACTACTTTGGATATAAAATGGCTAATGACTCTCTCGTCATTCATTGCCCAGATCGTGAATGTCATTTCCACAAGGAATTACCGATCTATATCGTCGACGAAACAATCTATCAAAAACGTCCTACTTTTTTAATTGGGACAGTTGATAAGTTCGTTCAATTAGTTTGGCAACCAAAAGCAAGGGGATTATTTGGCATTGGTAATGATGGAAATAGAATGGTGAATCCACCGTCGTTGATTGTTCAAGATGAATTGCATTTAATCTCAGGGCCATTAGGTACGTTAACAGGCTTGTTTGAAACATTAATCGAGGAATTATGTTTAAAAGAGGTAGAAGGAAATCTGGTCAAACCGAAAATCATTGCAGCAACGGCGACCATTCAACAATTTCAGGAGCAGGCTTTAGCCCTCTTTGGTAGAGAAAAAGCACGCTTATTCCCAAGCCCTGGTCTTGAAAGTACAGATTCGTTTTTTGCAACGCCGGCTTCAGATGAAAAAACTGGAAATCCTATGCCGGGCCGAAAGTATGTTGGGGTATATACTCAGTCTGTACGTATCATGATGTCTCAAGTTATGACTTATTCTTCGATCCTGCAATCTCCAAATGAAATAAAAGAAGATGAAAGGGATCCGTATTGGACATTACTTACGTTTTACAACACATTACGAGAATTAGGTGGAGGATTAACATTAACACAAACGGATATTCCGCAGTATTCCCTTGCAATGGGAATGAGAAAAGGGACTGTGAAAAATATTCGCTATATTAACCAAGTATTGGAGTTAACATCACGTAAGCAAAGCCATGAGATCTCTAAAACAATCGATGACTTAAAAGTAAGCTATCGACTTAATCAGAATAAAAAACGATATGCAACCATAGATTTATGTTTGGCATCTAACATTATTGAAGTAGGGGTAGACATTGATCGTTTATCTGTTATGGCGATTGTTGGACAACCTAAAATGACAGCGCAGTATATTCAAGTAAGTGGTCGTGTAGGACGCCGTTGGTGGGAGCGACCTGGGCTTATCTTTACGCTTTATGCGAATACAAGGTCAAGGGATAAATCTCATTTTGAACATTTTAGAGAATATCATCAAAAGCTCTATGCACAAGTGGAGCCAACAAGTGTTACGCCTTTTTCTGATTCTTGTTTGGAGAGAGGGTTACATGCAGTCATCATTGGATTTTTACGACAAGCCTTATCAGATGACCTTGGGAGAGCTCCGGATTGGCAGGAAATTCAAAGGTATCGAAAAGATCGAATTGCTCCATTCTTTAAGCGGCTTATCGAAAGAGCAACACTTGTAGATCCCGAACAGGTAGAGGAACTAAAAGAGAGAATTGTGGACATTATGTTCCGACTTCAAAATGGGAACTATACGTCATGGGTTGTCTCGGAAGATATGGAAGGATATATGTATTCGGCTGGAACGACAATTCCCAAAGCACTTAGAAACAAATCTCAGTCAATGATCAATTCGATGCGTAACGTTGATTCCGAATGTCGGGGACTTATTGTCTCCATTTACAATGAAGTCGATAAGAACGATGATGGAGAAGGATCCGATGTAGAGGAGTGGTTTTAAATGAAAGATCTACCTTTAAGAAGGGGCCAACTTGTTACAACATTTGGCCCTGGTTCCCTTGTGATCAGTCCAGAAGGAGAATCGGCAATGGTTGGGTCTCTTGATAAATGGTACTTCGATAGAAATGAGAATCGAGCCGAAACAATAGACGAATTTGATATTTCGGAACCAAGACTAAAATCGGCCCTAAAAGTTGAAAAACTGATGATGCCTCCTGATTTTCGTCCTAGCTTTCAATATAAAAAATCAGGGAGTGCGTTTGCTCATACAAATACGGATTTATATATTCCTTTATTAAGATTTCCGACTTGGCACTATTGTCATGTTTGTAAGACCCTCCACCAAGCAACAATGTCAAATCGAACGAGTTGGATGGATTGCAAAGAGTGTAAGGGTAATCGAAAGATGCTCCAAGTACCATTCGTTATGGTATGTAAAAAAGGACATATTGCGGACTTTCCTTGGCGTGAATGGGTTCACTCTGATGAAAATACACGGTGTGAAGGTCGTATGAAACTATCGTCTTCAGGAGGAGCAACATTAGACTCACTTAAGGTCAAATGTAGTTGTACTAAAGAACGATCCTTAAGAGGCATTATGTCACGAAAAAGTACAGAGATAAATGAAAATGAAGTCAGTATGCTAAGCCAAATGTTAAATGAAGAAAAGGACAAATTGTTTTATTGTCCAGGACATAAGCCTTGGTATGGTTCTGAAAATGACAAAGAGCCTTGTTCAGAGACACCATTAGCTGTGTTGAAAAATTCAATTAATGTATACTACCCGAAAACGATTAGTGCCATTCACTTACCAGGTGATAATCTCAATGTTGAAAAGCTCATTGCTATGTTTGATAGGTATAATGTCACTGCATCATGGTTGAAACTTAATGACACTTTTGAGGGGAAAAGAAAGGTATTAAAACAACTATGTCCACCTGAGTTTGATAACTATGACCGAGCAGATATAGAACTAGCCATCCTTTATATAGAAGGTGGCTCCGAAAGTGAAGACGAAACCGAACAAACAAACTTAAAGAATGTGGAACTCCAGCTAAGAGTTAAGGAGTTTGAAACATTAGTAAAAGAAGGCGATTCCGAAAATTTAAAGATCAGAAAAGAATGGACTTCAACTGCAGTCGTGGAAGATGATTTGAAAACATACTTTAGCCTTATAAATAGAGTGTCAAAGCTCAAAGAAACAATTGCTCTGACTGGTTTTAATAGACTGACAATGGAAGATGAAGAAAAAGGGAAAAACCAGCTGTCAAAAGGGAAAAAGTTATTGTTCAAAGACCCTGAACTACCTGAAAACAATTGGTTACCCGCGTACAAAGTTTTTGGAGAAGGGATTTTCTTCACCCTAAACATGGACGAATTGATTGAATGGGAACAAAAGCCAGTTGTAAAGAACTACTTCCGAAAAATTGTTTCCCGAATTGAAAAAAGTGAAGCAAATGTTAAAGAACATATCCAAACACCTAGAAATGTACTATTGCACACTCTCTCCCATATCATCATTGACGAACTTGCATTAACTTGTGGGTATAACGCTGCATCAATAAGGGAGCGACTTTACTTTGGTGAAGAACAAGGTGGAATTTTAATTTATACATCCTCTGGTGATATTGAAGGAACATTTGGTGGCCTTGTAAGAATGGGAAAGATAGAAAACTTCTTCCCTGTCGTTTATAAAGCCATCGACAAAGCAAGGTGGTGTAGCTCTGACCCTGTTTGCTCTGAAATCGGAAAATCATCTGGCCAAGGCTTTAACAACTTAAACGGCGCTGCTTGCCATAGCTGTAGTTACCTTCCAGAAACCTCATGTGAGTTAGTGAATCTGTTTTTAGACCGGACGTTGTTGATTGATCCTAAGGTTGGGTTTTTTAATCGAATATAGGAATTATGTTGAACCCGTTGCTTTGTTAACGGGTTTTTAACTTCGAAAAGGTCCATCCCCATACTTCCTCACTTTGGATGAGGAGCGTAAAATGAGAAATTATTTTTTAACCAATTGAGAAGTAATCTAAAGAACATTATTCAACATGAAGAACTAGAAGTCATACTAGAATCCTATCACATGCATATTGATTCAGCACTTGAAGAGGGTAGAGCTGAAGTGGACGTTTTAAAGGAATTAGGGGATCCGAAAGAAATAGCGATGGAAGTCCGAGCGCAATACATGGTCAATCAAGAAATTGAAGAGCCAAAGATGGAAAATATAGTGAAGCTATTATTTGTTTTTGATAGCCTAGAATTATTTAATCTGATTATCATGTTAGTTCCTTTTCTTCTTTTAGTTGGTTTTGTAGTTCTATTGTATGGATTATTAGCTACCTTCATAGCATCTCCAATCATTTTCTTTCTATTAGACGGAATTCCAAACGTAATTGCAGAGTGGCTAAACATTCTAACGGGATTCGTCTTATGTGTTATCGGTCTTCTTCAATTTAAGCGTGTGGTTCAATTTACAAAATGGTTGTACATACTTGTTTTAAAATATATCCGTTACAACACTCATTTATTAAAAAGGAGAGTATGAGAAAATGAATATGTAGAAAAAGGAGTGGATGATTATTGTGTTAGCTCTTTTTACTGTGGTATTGAATACAGCGTGTAGTTCTAATGAAAGCAGTTTAAACCTAGAGGAACAATTGGATGGAACAGCAATCGATACTATTTCTGTTTATTCGCCTACAGCGAAGGTCTTCCTTGAGAAATCTATGGATGACCACATTCACGTTACATTAAGCGGTACATTTACTGGTAGTGACGAAGAAAAAGATGAATTAATATCCACTTTCGTAAATGGTTCAGAACTAGAAGTTGTGGTAGAAAATGCTGGGAGCAGGCTTTGGAAGGTAAATAGTGTACAGCTAGATATTCAAGTACCTGCTTTGAAAAAGAGTATTCGATGTTGTCTTCAGTTATTGAGCGAGAGTATAACATTATATCAAGCGTTTTCCACTGTGATTAGGAAAAATTCCTAGCCGTCAAAAACAGCAACAGAATTGTTCCTTTTCACCTCTATTCGTGCTATCTTAGAGGAGTCTATATTGTTTGAAATTTTTTTCTAATCAGATAAGAAAAGAAAGGAACGTCTATATGCAAAAGAATTGGGCAGGTAATCTACAATACAGTACAAGTAACTGGCATGAACCTGAAACGATTGAAGATATTCAGCAAATAGTTTCAAAGGTAACAAAGCTACGTGTAGTCGGAACGCGTCACTCGTTCAATCGTATCGCAGATTCGGATGAGAATATCGTATCCTTGCATAAGCTGAACAAGGTCTTAAACCTTGATAAGGAGAAAAAGACCGTAACGGTGGGAGCTGGAATCAAGTATGGAACCCTTTGTCATGAGCTTCATCAGCATGGCTATGCTTTACATAACCTTGCTTCCCTTCCACACATTTCGGTCGCTGGCGCTTGTGCAACAGCTACACATGGTTCAGGTAATCATAATCAAAATTTAGCTGCAGCTGTTTCTGCAATGGAAGTCGTAAACGCTAATGGAAGCCTTGTCACGTTTTCGCGGGAAACGTCAGGAGAGGATTTCTATGGTTCAGTTGTGGGGTTAGGTGGATTAGGTATTGTCACCAAATTAACACTAGATATTGTGCCGAGTTATCAAATGAGGCAGGATGTATACGAAAATCTCCCATTAGCACAACTAGCTCACGATATTGATACGATTTTTTCCAGTGCTTATAGTGTTAGTCTATTCATGGATTGGCAGGACGAAACGATTAATCAGGTGTGGCTGAAAAGCAAGGTGACGGATGGTCAACCTTTTCCGTTCGGTAAGGATTTTAATGGAGCAAAAGCAGCCACAGACAATCTCCATCCTGTACCTGGGGTCGGAGCGGAGAATTGTACAGCGCAGCTAGGTGTGGAAGGGGATTGGCTGGATCGCGTGCCACACTTCCGAATGAATTTCACTCCAAGTAAGGGCCAAGAGCTGCAAAGTGAATATATCTTTGCTCGTGAGCATGCCTATGAAGCTCTATGTGCACTTAGTGAAATCCGTGAATACATCGCACCACATCTACTCATATCAGAAGTACGGACCATTGCCAAAGACGAGCTTTGGATGAGCCCGTCTTATAAGCAGGATTCGGTTGCGATTCACTTCACGTGGCAAGATAAATGGGCCGATGTTCAGCAGGTGCTACCACTCATCGAAGCTAAGCTCGAACCTTTTCAAGCGAAACCACATTGGGGAAAATTGTTTACGACCTCACCTGAAAAAATACAGTCTCTTTACGAAAAGATGTCTTCATTTCAGTTATTGCTGAATAAGTACGACCCGAATGGGATGTTTCGTAATCGCTTTCTGAGTAGATATATTTTTAATGAGGTTGAGTGAATTCGTTTTTACGAGATTCATTTCATATGATCGAACTTGATGCAGCATATTCAGTTAGTTGCATTAGGTCTCACTTCGAGCAGTGCTAAGCTAGTCCAGCACTGCTCGTACCGTTATGGGCTACAAAACCTTATTCATAATCGTTCCATAAGTCAATCGCTTAATTTCTTTCATTGAATGGTTGATTACTTATATGAATCCATTGTTATAAGATTAGAATAAATTTAGGAGAATAGGAGTTGCTAGCGATACCTAATCACGTTATTGCGGTATGTGCTAAAATTGAAGATGGGAATAGCTTACTTTCGAAATCAAAGCATAGCCAACGATATAACCAATGCGGCAATTTATTTAAAAAAGATTGATATTTTTTGAATTCTAGTTTAATATACATTAATGTAAACGCTTTTATTTGTATCAAATAAAATTAAGCGCTATTTTTAGCAACATTTTAGATCGTACATAACGGTTTAAAAATCTTTTTTTTACCCTTTTACTAACGCGTGTTAGTAATTGATTTACAGGTTTATGGGAGGAATACACTTTGTGAGAAGTAAACCGAATAGCGATTATGAAACATACTAGCGACCAAACTACTTTGAGAGATTTCCTATTACGATATTGTTCAACGCTGAAGTTTACGGACAAATGCTCTATAAAGGGAGGTGGTAATGCTTCATTACATTTTGTAACACCATTGATTTTATAAATTATCAGGAGGTTAGGTTATCATGAATCTTAAAAAAACGCTTATTTTATTTCTAGTCATTATTCTTATTAGCTCCAACTTTATTTTAATTGGTAGTGTTTCCGCTGCTGATCATCCAAATGTTGATAGAAGTCCAAGCCCAGAATCAGAAGGCTGGAACTTAGTTTGGTCTGACGAATTTGATGGTGACGAGATTAATATGGAAAACTGGAGCTATGATGTTCCTACAAATGGTAGATGGAACGGTGAAATACAATCGTATACAGAAAATAACGCTTTTATTGAAGATGGCTCTCTTATTCTTGAAGCAAGAGAAGAAGATATTACAGAGGAAGATGGTCAAACCTATAACTACTCGTCGGCTAAACTAATTACTCAGGGTAAGCAAACTTGGACATATGGAAGAGTCGATGTAAAAGCAAAAATGCCTACAGGACAAGGGATTTGGCCAGCAATTTGGATGATGCCAGATGATGAACCATTCTATGGAACTTGGCCAGTGAGTGGGGAAATTGATATTATGGAATTGTTAGGACATGAACCGGATATTATTCACGGAACTGTACACTTTGGTAGACCACATCAACAAATTCAAGGCACTTATCAATTGCCAGATGGTCAAACTTTTGCTGATGATTACTATGTATATAGTATAGAGTGGGAACCAGGAGAAATTAGATGGTATATCAATGATGAGTTATACCATACTGCAAATGACTGGTTCACTAAACATCCTGATAATGCAGATGAATATACTTATCCTGCTCCATTTGATCAGCCATTCTTTTTGATTCTGAATATTTCAGTTGGTGGTGGATGGCCTGGAAACCCTGATGATACAACCGTATTTCCACAACAAATGGCAGTTGATTACGTGAGAGTTTACGAGAAAGATGAATACCCAGTACATGAAAAGCCTGAAAGCTCTGAGGAAAGTGGAGGAAGAGCACCTCTAGAAGATGGTAACTACGTATATAATGGTAGCTTTGACAGTAATGATCCTGATATCGAAGGGATAGACGGTGTTCCGTATACTGATTATTGGAGCTTCTTAGAGGCTGGAGGCGGTAACGCTACTCTTGATGTGGATGATGGCGTGTTAGATGTACAAATTGAATCAGGTGGGAATGTTGAACACGGAGTTCAATTACTTCAAGCTCCAATACATCTTATTGAAGGAGCTACGTATAGAGCTTCCTTTAGAGCAAAAGCTGAGACTGAAAGACCGTTAAAAGTAAAAATAGGTGGAGATGGAGACCGTAGTTGGGTCGATTATGCTAAAAAAGATCCAATCACCATTTCTTCTTCTTGGGAAGAGTATTCATTTGAATTTAAGATGGAAGATCCAACTGATGTTAAAGCCAGATATGAATTCAATATGGGGGCAAACGATAGTAGTATTTCATTTGACGATGTTAGGTTAGAAAAAATTGCTGATCCGGACTCAGCTGATACTATAAGAGGTCCACTTCCAACTGGAAACTACATCTTTAATGGTACATTTGATCAAGGTGTCGAGAGAATGGGTTATTGGGAATTCCATACAGATGAAACGGCAGATGCAATTCATTATATTGGAAGTGGAATAAATGAACGAAGATTTGAAGCATTAATTACCAATGGCGGTAACCATATTAACTCTGTACAGTTAACTCAAAGTGGTTTTACTCTAGAAAATGCTAGAGAGTACAAGTTAACTTTTGATGCAAGTTCAGAAGAAGAAAGAGATATTCAAATAGCCTTTACAAATTCAAATTCTGAAGTTGTTCATGAAGAAACAATTCGTTTAACAACTAATACAGAAGAATATACGTTACATTTTACGACGGAAGCTGAAAATGATCATGACTCAACGCTCCAATTTAATATGGGCGGTAATGAAAGCGATGTATACATTGACAATGTATTTTTGGAGAGACTGCAATTAGATTTTGAAGTGGGGAATCTTCTAGAAAATGGTACCTTTGACACTCTATCTGGTTGGAGTAGAGAAGCGTATAGTCCTGGTGAAGCAACTTTTTCTGTGGAAGATGGACAAGCTAAAGTGGCTATTACTAATATAGGAACGGATGATTGGAATATTCAATTATTCCAACACGGAGTCAAAATTGAACAAGATGCTACGTATGAGGTTTCATTTGATGCAAAATCAACTGTCGATCGACCATTACGTGTACAAATTCAACGTAATGGTGAAGACGATGACATATGGACAGAATACTTTGATCGAACAGTATCGTTAACGGATTCATTAGAAACATTTACGTTCGAGTTTACAATGAATGAACCTTCAGATCCATTATCTAAATTTGGTTTTGCTTTAGGAAAAGATGCTGATGGATTAACACCAGCAGAAGTACATGATGTATTTATTGACAATGTTTCGGTGAGAAAGGTAGAAGATCCAGGAACAGATCCAGGAACAGATCCAGGAACAGATCCAGGAACAGATCCAGGAACAGATCCAGGAACAGATCCAGGAACAGATCCAGGGACAGATCCAGGGACAGATCCAGGAACAGATCCAGGAACAGATCCAGGAACAGATCCAGGAACAGATCCAGGAACA
>NZ_JBGUAV010000040.1:0-19479 GCF_041821005.1 Halalkalibacter sp. AB-rgal2 | reverse complement strand
GCCTTCTCATTGCAAGGCTTTCAAAATCGGGCAACGGCTACGCACATTACTTCAAAGCCACTGAAAAAGTTAAAACCAAACTTTTTCAGTGGCCTCAAAAACCAACCTTTTTCAGTACCCTTCCCTCCTGCAGGAGTTGGCTCTCCCATCCGGTCCGCTTTGTTGAGAGGTAAGATAGACATTCCCTACTCTTCAACGATAAAAAGAAAATAAGAGAAATAGTCTAAAAAGGCCTTTGAGAAATGAGACTCAAAGGCCTTTTAAAAGTGCAAAATCTGTCCATTTCAAGAAGGGTGTTATAAAAAAGGAGCAAAAACAAAATCGTATTAAGTGACGATTAAATCAGAGGAACATTCTGATCAAGAAGCTTTTCAACAAACAGAAGAGTTTAAAGAAATGACAAAGTCACGTTATAAAATAGAAGCAAAAAATAGCGAATTAAAAGACACGGGTTAAAAATTGCATCATCCGCGGGTCTGTTTGGTATGCAAATTCAACCTGCTACCACGATATTTGCGGTGAATCTCAAGAGAATAATAAAGCTTTTGAATGAAAAAGAGTAACAAGTAGCAAAAGAAAAGGTGAGACTCCAATGTGCGTAGTACGAGGAGACTCACCAGCTTCCCGCGGAAAGCGAAGTATATTTCAGGAGCGGTTTATTTGCACCGCTGTGTATCTGTTCGGATGCTCATTTATTAAAACACTTTAGTCCTCGCTTCGTTTTTGTTATACTTGATGCTGCTATTAATCATTAATAGCCTTTAAAACGAATAACTTGGAAGAAAAGTCTCCTTCTTTTTTCTTTGACCAAAACTCATTTGCGCGATCGGTGTAATTCTCCGCAAGTATGATACCGACGTTCATTAATTCATCGCCATAGTGAGTGGTTTGACGTTCTTCAATGACATATTTTTGATTGGGATCTAATCCTTTTAATTGAATACGGTAATAATGATCATTTGGTTTTGATAATACTTTATAGTAACCGATAATTGCTTCAGATTGGTCGGCAGCTACAACCATCCAAGAAACTTCATTTGATTCAAATGGGTTTAACAATCTAAAAAATGTCCCACTACGTATGAGCTCTCTTTTTGCCTTATAGAAGCTTACTTGCTCTGAAATACACCTCTTTTCTTCTTCATTGATATTTGTAATATCTAACTCGTACCCAAAAGTTCCAAAAAAAGCCACGTTTGCTCTTGAAGCAATAGGAGTGATTCGACCAACTTGGTGGTTAGGCACATCAGACACATGGCTACCAATTGAATTTAATGGATAAACCATTGAACTCCCATATTGTATTTTCAGTCGTTCGACGGCGTCTGTATCATCACTTGCCCACGTTTGTGGAGCATAGTAAAGCATGCCAGGATCAAAGCGAGCTCCACCACCAGCGCATGACTCAAATAAAATGTGAGGATATTTTTCAATTAATTGTTCATATAGGTTATATACACCCAATATGTAGCGGTGAAAGACCTCTCCTTGCTGATCTACATGAAGGTTGGTAGAGTACGGTTCAGTAATATAACGATTCATATCCCATTTTATATAACTAATGTTTGAAGTTGACAGGATGTCGTCCATCATCTTAAAAATATAGTCAACCACTTCGGTTCGACCAAAGTCTAATATAAATTGATTTCTTCCGTGAGAAGCTGTTCGATTAGGTGTTTGAATAACCCATTCAGGGTGTCTTTTAAATATATCCGTATCTGTACAAACCATTTCTGGTTCAAACCAAAGTCCAAATTGCATTCCTAAGTCGGTTATTTTCTTCGATAATCCTGAAATCCCATTTGGAAGCTTCTTTTGATTGACAAACCAATCACCAAGTGAGCTAGTGTCATCATTTCTCTCACCAAACCAACCATCATCAAGCACAAATAACTCAATGCCAACCTCTTTTGCTGCTTTGGCAATAGTAAGTATTTTCTCTTCATCGAAATCAAAGTAAGTCGCCTCCCAATTGTTAATGAGAATAGGTCGGACGCGATCACGCCAGAAGCCGCGAACGAGGCGTTGACGATATAGATCATGAAATGTTTGGCTCATGCCATTTACCCCTGTATCACTATATACCATAACGCATTCAGGAGTTTGAAACGATTCGTTAGGCTTTAAATCCCAAGTGAATTGAAATGGATTGATCCCCATTGTTATACGTGTTGCTTGATAAGTATCTACTTCAACTTGTCCGAGGAAATTTCCGCTATAAACAAGACTAAATCCATATACTTCACCTATGTGCTCAGTTGTGTGTGGTCTTTTTAATGCTAAAAAAGGATTATAAATATGACTACTTGCACCACGAGAGCTATAAATGGACTGTATCCCTTTTGTGAGTGGTTGCTTTTCTACGTGAGTTTCCCGAGCCCAAGCCCCTGATAAATACGTCATTTCATAATTGTTATCAGGAAAGTCAATGCTTGTACTCATTGCGCGATTTAACTGAATGTTCGTTTGACTTTGATTAACGAATTGTGCATGACGACAGATAACCGGTCGATATGTATAAATGCTATAGCTTAGTAAGAGTGTACATTTTAAAATGTGATCAAATAACGTGATCTCAAGAGTATCAGCTTCACTGACATCGTCGACATACGTAGAAGGTAAGCCATTTAGCGACGGTTTCCCTTCAATGATTCGATAGCTTTGATAGGTGAAGTTCGTTATAGAACTTCCTATTTCATTTGTGATCATATGAGAAGGGTAACGATAATCAGTCGTTCCATAACTAGGATACTCTTGCTTTATATGTTCAAATGAGGATGTGTGGTCTCCTTCATAAAGGTTGCAGGAAGGTCTTACTTCACGTTCAATCAGATGATCATACGAATCTCGATGTTTAATTGATTTACCATAGTAAAGATGCTCTAATTGATGGCTTTTCTCTAAAACTCGAAATATGTAACTAACTTTATCGTTAAATAAATGAAACTCCAAGTTTTCCTCGTTCACTTTAATTGCCAAACTCATCACCGCCTATATTTATTAAGGATATAATTGCTTCTATTGTAACAATGGCTAACAAAAGATTCAATATAAATTAACTAAATTTAACTTAACGTTACCTTTATTTATAACTAATGTTTTAACGTGCACTCATAAGTGTGCTTCATCATATATAAACAAAAAAAGCTAAAGGAGAGAGCAAGATGAATATGATGTGGATGGATCTTTTTATTATGATATTTGCTACATTTCGAATAACTCGATTAGTTGTAAATGATTCTATTACGTCTTTTTTACGCAATCCTTTTTTAGAAATCTCATATATGGAAGATGAAAATGGTCAATTATTTGAAAAAACAGTTATAAAAGGAAAGGGTATACGGAGATGGTTAGGAGAATTATTAAGTTGCTATTGGTGTTTTGGCATTTGGTGTTCTTTCTTCGTTGTTCTTTTATATGTGAATGTTGATCAAGTTCAAATTGGCTTTCTTGTTTTTGCTGTGGCAGGTGTCGCATCTTTTATTCAGTCAATGGTGGCAGATTAAAGATGGTTCCCCAGAGACAATTGCCTAAGTCAAAATGATGGTTGTATGAATAGTATAAATGTGAACAGATAAGGAGGTAATCGTATGAAACAATACAAGCCTGTTGTGATTAATCAAACGAATAAAAAAAAGTCTAGCAATATAGCACAGAAACAAAATGCAATCATACGACCAGTAAAAAAAGCCGGGTGCTGTTTGAAAGCAAAACGATAAGTAAAGAGGTAGAGATGAGAAACCGAACAAATAAACAATCTCACCTCAGCCTGTTTACAAAGTCTCGCAAAAGCGTGACAAATCGACAGTTTTTTTTGATTAGTAGTCAGGGTGCGGCTCTTCCGATCTCGCTACGATGCCACTGAAAAAGTGCTCGTTTACTTCGGACTTGAAGGGGAGCTTTGACCTTGCTCCCGGGGATGGGGGACACGCTTTCCGCAGGCGGGCGTTGAACGAACCGGCTGCGACGATGGATTTCAACCTGCCCTTTTTTCCTGCAGGAGTCGGCCCTCCCATCCCGTCCGCTTTTTCTAGTGAAAAAAAGGAAATTTGCCTCCTTTAACAGAGACAGATGTCCGGTTTGTTTCTATAATTATAATTGATAAAAATGGACAGGGGTGAATGGACAATGATGTTTAAAAAGTTGGAAGATAGGCGGATGCAAATGGAGTTGGTCTGGAATGAAAAGCTAGTACTAGAAGACCATCTTGTTCGTTGCGGTAGATGCCGGATACAAGACTCCAAGTATTGCGAAGAAACTTCAAGACGAACAAGCCAGAGCTGTCATGCCGTATAAGCGTCCAATGACTCCGCCAGTTTCCTTTAAGAAACATAAGTCTGTCTATGATGAATACTATGATTGTTACATATTCCGGGTCACATTTGGCAGGATGTCTTGGATAAAGTCGAACACCTAAGACATTCAGATATAAACAAAGAGATCTTTGCAAAACGTAAACGTGTCTTTGCAGATCTGAAACAAAAGCCTGGTTTGCGTTGGACCAACCTGATAGAATTGGGGAAAAGTTCAATTCGGGCGATACTTGTTTTGCTACCATGAACCTAAAAAATTAGCCAAATGGCATTGGAGACCCCCCTCCAGTGTCACCAACAGAAAATAGAGGAGATAATGTCAAAACGCCTTTTAGAGTTATTTCTTAAAGGCGTTTTGACTACGGTCTGAGCAATCCTCCAAAAGGGGATTGCTCTTTGCTTTTAAGTTTCTGTCATTTTGTCTTCCAATTGTGTAATCTCCTGATTAAGGTTTGTTAATTTTTCTTCTAATTGATGAATAAGTAAATGTTTTGAATCGAATTTTTCCTCAAATTGAAAGGTTTCTTCTAAGAGAGAACGAAAGTAGTTTTCAAGATTATGCATAAATTCTTGTTTTTCTTTATCGTCATCCAATGCTTCACAAATATCTTGAATATTTGATTCTAAAAATGGCTCTCGCTTCAGCTTTCGTTTTTCGAGGGATGCCATCTTTTCCGTTAATGTTTGAATCTCATTTTGTGACTGTTGTAATTGAGCTGTGAGTTTTTGTATTTCGCTATCCTTTTTCAATAACTGAGTTTGAAATTGTTGCCTGACATTCTCCAATTTTTCTTCATCTTGTTGTTGTAATTGTTGAATAGCTCTTTCTTGATCAAATTCGTATTTCTTTTTCAGTTCATTTAAATTAGTTTCCTTCTCCTCCAATTGCTGACGTAGTTGTTTATTTGCCTCTTTTAATTCCTTTAGTTGTGCATAGTGATAGTTATTTTCGTATTGCTCAACTTTCTTTTTATATTTGGCTAACTCTGATCTGTAATAAATCAGTTTTTGTTGTAACTGCAACATTGAATCATTAGTATTCATTTTCAAAACCTCCCATCATAAAATTATGTATCTGTTACGTTAGAAGTGCCTATTTGGCTATCAATTTTTCTAATTGACTATTGATTTGATTATATTCTTCCTTTAAGGAATCCATTATCTTTTCATAATGTTCTACAACGTCAGCTAGCTCTTCCTTCCTTTCATGTGTCGTTTGAGAGGAGTGATTATTCCTTTGAAGCGACAATGTTAATAGAGTGATAATTTCGTGTAGCATTTTATGATCCAAATAGACAAAGCTGGAGCTTGCTAGTTGTTGATCCTCTTTTAAAAGTTGTATTTGGTTTGTTAAAATGTGACGAGCTACATATTTCATATATAGCTCTTGTTCTTGATCTGTCAACATAATCCCCCCTCTCAGCTAAGATCCACTTATAAACAGCTGGTTTACAGCGGCAATACCTTCTTTATACTCTTCACAATAAGTAAAGCCCGTCACGCTTCCAGAGTAGGATTCAGTGCTTTTCCATTTCATTTGGAAATTAGAAAATGATAACACATCATTTGGTTTTATGAGCTTTACACTTAGCGGCTTTAACCAATACTCCATGCGATTTGTGTGGTCATTTAATTTCTCCCAAGCATCTTGAGGTATTGTCGCTAATTTGCGAGGTTTGTATACATATTTGCCCGAAAAATGAAAAGGAGAATCTTCGCTTAGTTTGATACAAATATATGGGTTTGTCATGAATGTATGACTAAGGTTATGAATATGATAAGTACCAATAATGAAGTGATCTTCGTTTGACTTAGAAGAGAGGTTAAGAGAATAAGTGAAATAGCTAATGATTTGTTGCTTTTGCTGATTTTCAAGTGTAGTAAGTGCTTCTTTCACATTACCTAAGAATGTATGTGTTTCATGATTCCATTCATTGATCATATCTAAAAGCTGCTGTTTTGACATAATCTCACCTCAAAAAAATAAATGAGAGGAATCATCCTCTCATTTACAATATGCATAGACTGGATTAATCATCACCATTATTCGGGAATAAAACCGGACATTGTGGTGGAATAGTTGGAGTAGGGCAACCTGAAACGATTGGCAATAATTCTCTTGGCTCACAGAAGTCTGCAAAAATTTCAAGAGTAACTGGGAATGTTGATTGAATACTTTGACATAAACGTACAGTTACGCTGACATCTAATGTTCCCACTCCTGGAGTAACGTCATCACAATTGAATACACAGACGAAGCAGTCAACATCTGTATACGTGACATTAACATCAGTACCTTCTGGTGCACAAAGAATGACTTGCTCACAACGTGTGAAAGGGAACGTTCCTGCTTCTACTGATTGACCAGCTGTTGTATTGATGATAATAGTGACATCGAAATTCTTTTGTATTGTGACAAGTTGAAGTGTGATTGGTGTACCATTAATCACATATGGACGATCTTCACGGTTAAGCACTTCAGTATCGTTTGTTTCCACCTCACATGTGACAGTTTCTATATCATCACAAGTTATCTGAATACCATTTACAATTGGTAACTCAATATCGTCAATCGTTAAGTCAAATGAAGCTTCATTAATAATCCAGTCATATACTTTCTCTGTATTTATGCAAAGGAGTTCGCCGTCCCCATTTACTTGATTTGTATTCATGAAGTAAACACCTCCGGATAAGATTAATTTCTTTTCACTTGTAGCATATGTTTATAAATAAATATGGTTACATGTTTAGTAGTTTTTTTTAACTCATTACGAATGTGGGGGTGTTACATGAATTGAATTGTGCTTAAGGTAACTATTTCTTAGAGGATTAAAATGAAGGAGAGGGTGTATATGATGCAACAGTCTAAAGAAAATCTGGAACGAAAGCTCCAATATTATAAGGAAACGTTGCAATCGTTAAAAGCGGGAACCGTGGTGGACGATTATCTTCTTTTAAAGGAAGAACTATTGACAATAAGAAAGAATCAAAAACAAAACCTCAATCGAATGAAACAGTTAGAGGAAATAGTAAATAATTATGGTCGTGATAATGAAAATGTGACTCAACAATTGTTTAAACAAGCAATTGAAAAAATGGAAAAAGAATTTGAGTTGAAAGCTGAAAATGATACCTATATGGAACTATTAAAGAGAGTGAATGAAATGGAAGAGACTGTTCATGATCGACTTTCTAATCAAGAGCGCCAATTAAAAAATGTAGAGGATAAATTAGAAAGAATGGATGCGTATGTTGAAAAACAAAACGAATTGGCTGAAAAAGTAGAATCAGATGAATTCACTCAGACAATCGCCAAACGTTCTTCTTCGGATTATAAGAAATTGCAGCAGCTCATTTCATCATCAGGACAACAAGAAGATCAACAGCCAAAAATGAAGTGGTCTGCTCATTCACCTGTGAACAAGCCACTTGATTCAATTAAGAGTAATGAAAAAACAGCTCATCAATCGTATTTCCCCACTAATAGTAAAGGTTTTCAAAAGCCTAGAGATACAAAAAAGAAATAGATAGCGGGATTTGTTCATTCAAAATAATTAGAAAAAGTGAAGGTTCCTTTTAGTGTAGTCAAATGAGTGGGAACCTTTTTTTGTATGTTTGAAATACCTTGTGAAGTCTTGATGTTCCTTATGATTTTAGAAATGTGGTGTAATCATGTAATCAAACGCTTGTCATGAACCGTCAAGCGTTTTTTGGCATATGAAAAAAGAGAGTATCAAATAGACGAAGGAACTGTCATGTGTTTTTAATGGGAAGGAGGGGTTATATTTTGAAAGGAGTTATCCTAGCAGGTGGTACGGGAAGCCGTTTAAGGCCATTTACAAATATTATGAACAAACACCTCTTGCCAGTTGGTGCAAAACCAATGATTTACTGGGCTATTGTTAAGTTAAAGGAAGCAGGGATTCATGACATTTTAATCATTACGAATCGAGAAAGCTTAACGTATTTTATTCAATTGTTTGATGATGGTTATGAACTAGGTGTAAAACTAACATATAAAATCCAAAAAAAAGCAAGTGGTATAGCTGATGCCATTTCTTTAGCGAAGAGTTTTGTGGGGGATGAGTCTTTTATTGTAATGCTTGGCGATAATTTGCTAGAAGATTCATTGACTTCATTTATTCAAAAATTCAAAGAGAAAAATGAAGGTGCGATGGTTCTATTAAAAGAAGTACATGACCCTGAAAGGTTTGGAATTGCCGAAATAGACAGTGAAAAGAAAGAAGTGCTTTCAATAATCGAGAAACCGAGGAATCCGAAAACGAATTATTGTGTTGTCGGAATTTATATGTACGATCAACAAGTGTTTCAATTCATTGATCAGCTTATTCCTTCAGAACGAGGAGAACTAGAAGTGACGGATATTAACCGACTTTATATGAAAAACAAGCAGCTCAGCTATGAAGAGCTTAAAGGCTGGTGGCTCGATGCAGGGACACATCATTCATTACATGAGGCAAATGTACACATCTATCAACTATTAAGGAAAAGAAAGGACAAATGAAGATGGAGCTACTAGTAACGGGTGGAGCAGGGTTCATCGGTTCACATTTTATCCGATTGATGCTAGAAAAAGAAGATGTCTCAATAACGAATATTGATGCTTTAACATATGCAGGCCACATTAGTAACACAGAAGATTTCCTCGCAAATAAGAACTATCGATTTATTCAAGCTGACTTGACGAATGCGCTTGAAATCGATCGTGTCTTTGAGCAACAGTATGATTGGATTGTGAATTTTGCTGCTGAATCACATGTAGATCGCAGTATAAAAGATGCAGCGATCTTTTTAGATACGAACATAAAAGGAACGCATAACTTGTTAGAAAAAGTAAGAACTGGTCGGGCTAAAAAGATGATTCATGTATCAACAGACGAGGTTTATGGGTCATTGCAGCAGAGGGAAAAACCATTTACAGAAAAGCACCCTTTAACTCCAAATAATCCGTATTCAGCAAGTAAAGCAGGAGCTGATTTGCTCGTCCATTCCTATTTTAAAACGTATGCAATTCCAGTGATGATTACACGTTGTTCAAATAATTATGGACCGTATCAACATCCAGAAAAGCTCATACCTAAAGTGATTCAATGTGCCTTACATGATCAATCTATCCCCCTTTATGGTGATGGTCTAAATGTTCGTGACTGGTTATATGTAGAAGATCATTGTCGTGCGATCGAGCGAGTCATGAAGAGAGGACAATACGGTGAGGTTTACAATGTTGGAGGTCGAAACGAACGATCCAATATAGATGTTATACAGACGATTCTTCAATTCTTAGGAAAAGACGAAAAATTAATTACGTATGTAAAGGATCGGCAAGGACATGACAGAAGATATGCGATTGATCAAACGAAAATACAAACTGAGCTCCAATGGGAACCAACATATGCATTTTCAGAAGGATTGCAGAAGACGATCAATTGGTATGCTCAAAATGAGGAGTGGTTTCATATGATGTTAAAATGGTGCGAACATAAATGAAGTGTTTGATTACAGGAGCAAATGGCCAATTAGGTAAAGCGTTAAAGCAGAGGTTTTCAGCCTTTCATGATGTAACTGCATGTAGTAAAGGTGATCTTGATGTAACAAATGAATCAATGGTTCAAAAAGTAATGAATGAATTAAAGCCAGATGTCGTTATACATGCAGGTGCATATACGAAGGTTGATTTAGCAGAAGAAGAACGTACTCAAGCGTTTCAAGTGAATGCTGTAGGAACATTTCACATGGCTAAAGCATGTGAAGAAATAGGGGCAACAATGATTTATATCAGCTCTGACTACGTGTTTGACGGACTCAAGCAAGCACCGTATACCGAAGAAGATCAAGTGAATCCAGTCAGCATGTATGGGGTAAGTAAGTGGCTCGGAGAAGAATTTGTTGAAATGGTATTAGAAAATCATTATATAATCAGAACTTCTTGGCTGTATGGACATGGTGGGCTTCATTTTGTCGAGAAGATGCTCAAGTGTGCATTTGCTAGCAAAGGAGTAAACGTCGTTTCAGATCAAGTAGGTTCTCCTACTTATGTAGAAGATCTAGTTGATGTGATGGAACGGTTGCTCGATAGTAAGCCGTACGGCAAATATCATGTACAAAATAGTGGGTCTTGCACTTGGTTTGAGTTTGCTAAAGAAATTTATCAGCAAGTCGGTTGTGACCCGTTATTAGTCAAACCAACGTCAACGAGGAAGTTTGAAGCGAAGGCTCCGAGACCTGCATTCTCACGGCTATCTCTTCATAAACTAGAAACAATAGGAATAAAAAAGCCAAGACATTGGAAAGAAGGCTTAACTCTTTATTTGCAAAGGGAGGGGCTTCTATGATAGAAGGAGTCAAAGTGAAAGAGCTTGTTAAGCATTGTGATGACAGAGGGTATTTTTCAGAGCTTGTCCGTGAAGATGAGCATTTATTAGATCGGTTTGGGCAAGCTTCTATTTCAATGAGTTATCCAGGTGTGATTAAGGCGTTTCATTATCATGAAAAACAAGATGACCTTTGGTTTTTTCCGTCCGGAAATGCTCAAGTGGTGTTATATGATCTACGCGAATCTACCACGAAAGGAAAGACTGATGTCTATTATATGGGCGAAGAGAATCCTATATTGCTATTCATACCAAAAGGTGTTGCTCATGGATATCGAGTGTTAGGTTCTACACCAGCTACGATTATCTATTTCACGACACATTCATATCATGCTGCTAATCCTGATGAAAAAAGAATACCGTGGAATGATGAGGAAATTGGTTTTGATTGGAATACCCAAAATCGTTAAAAGGAAAGTCACTCATTCAATCATTGCCTACTATGCTTTTCATTACTAGTAGGCTTTATTTAGTATGAATAAGGGTGTGATTTAATGAGGAAAAGTGGAAAGAAATCAAAAGTCGTTTGTATACTTGGTATGCATCGTAGTGGCACTTCTATGACGGCTAGAATGATAAATCTACTAGGCGTTCATTTAGGTAACCCCCATGAGGTGATAAGTAAAGGTGGTCAATTTAATGAAAAAGGGTTTTGGGAGCATAAAGGGATTACTCAGACGCAACAACGTATATTAAGATCATTATCACGCTCATGGGACACGAATCAACCATTACCAGAAAATTGGTGGAAAAATAAAAAAATTGAACCACTAAAGCGCCAACTATCTGCAATAATTAATAAAGATTTTTCAAACAAGAAAATATGGGGTTGGAAAGACCCAAGAACATGCTTGTTATTGCCGATGTGGAATGAATTACTTTCTAATAAAAATGTGAACATTCATTATTTGATCGTTGTCCGAAACCCTCTCGATGTCGTCTATTCATTAGAGAGGAGAAATGGATTTACGTTAGCAGATTCATTTCAAATTTGGCTATTGTATGTATTAAATTCACTGTATTGGACAAACGGAATGCAGCGAATGATTATTGACTATGATGACTTTTTACAAAATTGGGAATGGAGAATTCAAGAGGTGGTTAAAGAACTTCGTGTCGAACCACCAAATGAAACGATAATAGAAAAAATGAGTTCGTTTGTTAGTCCTTCCTTGCAGCATAGTAGCTCAACTATAGAAGAGTTAAAAAGTTGTGTTGAAGCACCGCCCCAGGTTATTCAAGTATATCAAATCGTTCAAAAGGCTCTTGCTTCATCAACTTACTTCTCATCAAAACAATGTATAGAAGAAATACGATCGTTGTACAAATCGAAATACGGGGCAGAAAGAAAATCATGAGGCTATTATTTGTTACATCTGGCAGTGACACGTATTCCAATCTTGATCCGAATATTGTAAATGGTTTTAAAGAAATCGAAAGGTTGAAACGAGTAGAACCTTTTCATTTTTTTTATTCAATGCTGAGTACGAATGATGATGTACAATATCAAATTAAACAAAATAAACCTGACGTTGTACTAGTTCTAAAGCGTCAACTACCAGCCGATTGGATTCAGTCGTTCAATAAGCATCGAATTCCGATTGGATTATGGGTTGTCGATGACCCTTATTTAATAAAAAAACATGTTTTGCGTGGTTATCATTATGATTTTATTTTAACACAAGAGATAAACGCTCCTGCTTTTTATGAAAAGAGAGGAATGAGGGCATTTTATTTACCATTGGCTGTTAATACGTCCACTTATTTTCCTCAAGAAGTAGAAAGTGATTATCAATCTGATATTTGTTTTGTTGGTTCAGGGATGGCTAATCGAATTCGTTTACTTCATCAATTAGGAAACTGCTTTGTTCACGAAACAATCCGTATTATCGGTAGGTGGTGGGAGCCGCTTCAAAATCAACTAGGAAGAAATCACTTTATTCTAAACAAACCGATAAGTGCAGAAGAGGCATCGAAGTACTATAATGGTGCAAAGATCGTTCTAAATATGCATAGAAACCCTTATGATTCAAAACATAACCCTTCTCGAATACAGGCTGCTACACCGAATAATCGGACGTTTGATATTGCTGCTTGCTCTGCCTTTCAATTAACGTCTTATCGAAAAGCTATAAGTGATTTTTATCAAAAGGATGAGATCATTGAATATCAAAGTGTGGATGATTTAGTTAAAAAAGTAGAATACTATTTAGTCCAGAGTCATGAAAGAAGAGAAATAGCAAAAAGAGCTTATAAACGTACGATGAATGCTCATACGTATTCTGTTCGATTAACTGACCTGATTCATTTACTAAAAACAAAACGATTACTATCTTAACTCCAATTGAGCATTCGTGTTATAAATTGATATAGTTTTACGTAATATAGCTTTTAAATAATGCGATCATTTTCCTTACAATTGGATACGGTGGGAGAATAGGGGCCTTGATGATACACTTTACATGAAAAGGAATTGGTTGATTTAGCTCTTGTATTTTGTTATTTAATAAATGATTGTAATTGGTCAAGAAAATGTTGAAGGCGAATCGTATACGTATGGTTAAAAAGTGTTCGGTTATATGCTTTTTGTGCGATACGCTGTCGTTCCTCAGAATGTTCCAAGTAATATAAAATGTGTTCTCTTAATTCTTCTTTATGTTTAAAACAAATGATTTCGTCCTTAAGCTTATAATAAGCTTCTAATTCTTCTAAATAAGCGGTCAGTTGAAAAGATTGACAAGCTGCAATGTCAAAAGTGCGATTGTTTGGAGTGATTGCATTTATTTTTTGTTTGTTTAGTCCAACATCATTAATGGGACGGTTTAAATTTAAAACAATTTTTGCGCCGTTGTAATATTTAGCTACTTCATTTGGTGGGAGTGTCTGGTTAATGATGCTAGTTTTCAAAGCTGTATAGTTTTTTAGCTGTTCCCATTTAGGTCCAATGATAAATGTGTTTTTTTCTTGAAGTAAATCAGCTAATGAGTCGATAATAGCGAGTCTGTTTTTATAAGGAGTGCCAATGAAGCAAATATCTGAAACGTAGTTTTCATTTACTTTCATTGGATAATATTCTTTTTCGTTCGTTGCTAATGGACCATGGATGGCTTTTAAATCGTTTTTTTTATAAACGGAAAGACAGTTTTTCTCCTGTGTAATGACAAAGTCATACGGCTTGGACTTCAAGACATGTTTATCAATTCTATGAGGGTCATCGACAACCCACCTTCCTATTGAAATCTGTAATTTTTTAAGAGCTGACAAAAAAGCTGTTGGAAGTGGTGCTCGAAATACTATGATAACGTCAGGTTTGAAATTCTTAATTTTCGCAAGTAGACTTTGAATACTTTCATTCTCTTTTGAAACGATATTTATCTTGTGCGTAGACTTTTTATTAATGTTTTCATAAGCACGAGACATATTAAAGTCAAGGTTTGATAGTGATTCAACACCTGAAGTAATATGGATGACTCGCATACAAACACTCCTTTATTGAAAGGGTCTAATGATATTTAATTCATCAGGTAATGTATTTAAAAGTGTTTCTACTCTTTGTTTATACGTATGGCATTGTAATGTCCGAATAAAGCCATTCTTTGCAATTAGCTCACGTTTCTTCTTATTCTGCTTAAAATAGTTGATTTTATCTGCTAAATCACTTGCATCATGAAATGAAACAATCTCTTTATTTAAGTCAAAATAATCTTTTAAACCTTCACGATATGAAACAAGTTGAAACGATTTAGCTGCGCAAATATCGAAGGTACGGTTATTTGGTGTTAAAGCCTTTAATTGATACGGATTTTTATTAAGGTCACTATCACTTCTATGAAGATTTAGTACAATTTTTGATTGATTGTAGATTTTGCATACATCTCTTGGTTTCATGATCACAGATTTGATCTGATTTTTGAATAGTTTATATTGTCTTAGTTGATTCCATCCTTTTCCTACTAAGATGTACGTATGGTTATGCTGTGTTTTTAGCAATGAATGAAAGAATGATAGTCTGCTAGGTGTTGCATTCCCTATAAAAGAAAAATCATAGCGTTTGTTAACGTTTGGAATTGGATAATAGTTTTGTTCATTTACTCCTAAAGGAAAGTGGAAGGCGTAGATATTTAACTGTTTCTTGTAAAAAGGTACACATGAAGATTCTTCAGTTATAATAAAATCATATTGTTTTGCCTTATCATAATAATCAGATATGCGATAAGGATCATTCACTACCCATAACCCTATAGGGACATTTATGTGTTTGACATATTCAAAAGCCAGGTGAGTATCTTGACCAAAAATAACAATGATAGTTGGCTGAAATATTTTTATTTTTTTGTCTAACATTTCCAACGATTCTTTAAGGAGTGAATGAGTTTGAAAGCGAAAATCTTTTCGTTTTTCTTCTAAATGTTTAAAGGCGAGTGTAAGACTTGGAGTTAAATCTGATAAGGTTTTTTTTCCTGATGAAATATATAATAGGCGTTTCATTTATTCACCTCGAAAATTAAGATAGTTGACAATTATCATGTAGTCTATTACCTTTTTTTTACTCTAGATATATGGCTTGTAAAGGTTCCAAGCGCTATTGAAGTTTTAGCATTTATTTGAAGGAAGTCAGTCTGTTCGAAACTGTGTGTAGTCATTTATATTATCTATATCATAAGTTATGATATATAATTACGTATGTTTATTTGAAAAGTGAATGTTCACTAATCAGTTAAAAAGTGGCCTATATATAGCAAGATGTATAACGAAATAAATTATAAAGAGGATAGTGATTGGAGGATGAATCAATGGATTTAAAAAAAGCCATACAAACAAAATTTGATTTACACATGCATACAACAGCCTCAGATGGCGAATATAGCCCTACTGAAATTGTCGAGAAGGCTTATAACTGTGGACTTGAAACGATTGCGATTACTGATCATGACACGTTAGCTGGAATTACTGAGGCGAAGAATACTGCAGACAAGTATAGAATAAATGTGATCTCTGCTGTTGAATTAAGTACGAAATATCAAGGGGTTAGTGTCGATGTGCTTGGTTACAATATTCGACCAACAAAAGAGCTTGAGGAAACATTAGTACAGTTAAGGGAAGGTCGAGTGGATCGAGCGAAGCGAATTATTGAGAAATTCAATCACATTGGCTTTTCGATTTCGATGGATGATGTACTTGAGTTCAGTGAAAATGGTGTGATTGCGCGCCCTCATATTGCTAAAGCAGTCGTTAAAAAAGGATATGTAAAAGATTATCAAACAGTTTTTGATGATTATTTAGCAGACGGTAAGCCTTGTGCATTGCCAAAAAAAGTGTTAACTCCTGAGCAAGGAATTGAACTTATTCATCAAGCTGGAGGGAGTGCTGTACTTGCCCATCCTGTTTATTTAGAGATTGATGTCGTAAAGGAGCTTCTTCGTTTTTCTTTTGATGGAATCGAAGTATGGCACCGAAATCATTTAGCAGAACACCGCCAATTATTTAAGAAATTTGCAAAAGAGTATCAGTTATTGATGACAGGTGGATCTGATTTTCATACAGATGAACATACATTAGGGAATTTCGGTTTTTCAGAAGATGACATCCATTGATTTTCAACAAACAAAACATACAATTTATGTTCCACGACAACAAAAAAACAAAACAAACAGCCTTCCCACTCATGTAATATAGATACAATAACAAAAGTTGAAATAATAGCAAATGTTACGTTCGTTCTATAACAGAAAAAATGGAAGTACTTCTATTCATTAAATTAACCGAAACACAGCAAGTCGCATTAACTGAACCAGTTAATAAGGTTGAATCAACTACGACTCGCTCACGTATTGAACAACTTCGTCAGCAAAGAGAGACTCTTAATTTAACGTAATGATTGAGTTTGAACAGATTAGTCCTCACTGTTCAAACTCTCGCTTTGCTTGTGGGAAATATGTGTAATCATTTGTTTAAGTCGATGTTTGAGCGTGTGATCCGAAAGAGCGCGCTTTCTAGCATTTCTAGCGATTTGGTCTCGTTCTTCACTATGTTGAAGAAAATAGGAAATTTTTTCAAATAACTCGTTTGCTTCATAATAGGAAATGATCTCAGTATCTATTCTAAAATGGTTGTTAAGATCATCTTTATGTTCAAGTAATTGAAATTGCTGTGCACTTGCTAAGTCAAATGTACGATTGTTCATGCTTTTGCTTTGAACGTTGAATCGATTTTTATTTTGTTTTAATTGAATAGGGCGATGGGGGTTAAGGTGAATAGCAGCAAATGGTAATAATTGATTAACGGTTTTAGGTGGAATCCATTGATCCTTTATTGTGAGCAATGGGTGTTTGTTTACTGACAAATACTCCCCCCAATTCCTACCAACGACTAGGCATGAAATTTTTAAAGATGCTAAGATTTTTTGCATAAGCTTTACTCGATTGGGATAAGGATAACCAATTAACATTAAATCAAAATCAGGCTGTACGGTTCTTTTTAATGGATAGTAAACAGATGGGTCTGCTCCTAATGGGAGAAAAAATACGTTTGAATGACCAGCTTCTTCGTAAATTTCTTTTGCAGCTGAATCTACTGTAAAGATATAATCAAATTTAAAGATTTGTTTAATTGTTTCATCAATGTAATAAGGATCTTCTGTCAACCACACCGCTATTGGAATCCCTTTACGATTCAATACTTTGAATGTAGACGATTGTAGCCTTGAACCAAGCAGTGTAAGGATGAAATCAGGACTTTCAGCACGGATAGCGTCTACCAATTCTGCTTCATTATAAGGGCCGATTTGTTCACTTAAACCTAATTCATTTAAAGAGCGAACAATTGCTTGATCCAAGTAAGCGTAAATTTGCTGAAACCCTGATTGTACATAATAGATTTTCATTAATGTCACCTCATGAAAAGCATAGGTTTATTAGAGGAAGAGTAGACCGAATAGTGTTGCGATACTTAATCCAATTACAACTGGGAAGAAGCTCTTGCGAACAAGATCTATAACGGAAATTCGGGCAAAACCCGCTATAGCAATAATCGGGGACCAAGCAACTAACGTTCCTCCACCAACCCAAATAGCTCCTACTTGACCGATCGACGCCAATGTTGCTGCATCCACTCCTGACGTAGCCGAAAACGCTTCTGCTAATGATCCGATTAAAGGAAGACCTGAGAAGCCTGATCCATCTAAACCAGAAATCATTCCTAATAGCAATATTCCAAACCCTGTAAAAAAGGCGTTTTCAGGGATGAAGCTTTGACTTGCTTGAACAAGATCGAAAAGAAATGTGGGTGATGACTCTTCATTTACTCGTATAATACTCGCAGCGTAATTACTACTACCGATAAAGAAAAAACCTGCAACAGGAATCACTAACCCCATCACTTTGAATGCATAAACAAAACCATTAATGAGATGATCACTCACCTCTTGTAATGATTTCTTATAATCACGCACCCCTGTAATAAGTAGGAGCAGAATGATTGCTGTACCACCGATTAACGAGGCGCCCGATCCATCGCGCATCGTTGGAACAACTGATGTAAACGTTGCTAAGATGACGTAAATGACTATAGCTAAAAAGGCTAGTGGAACAATAAAGGCAAACCACTTACTATGAGGGCCTTTTTTTATAATGAGATGATCATCATCAATCTTCGCTCCTTTTTCCCCTGTTTTCTCCCATGTGGTCAGGTTCTCATTTGATGGAGGCAAGATTTTTTTTCTAATTAACACGTACACAATCGTTAAAGCAATTGCACCGGTAATCAAAGAGAGTATGAGTGATCGATCAGCTACAATCGATGCAGAAATCACAGAAGAGGTTGATGAGGAAAGACCAGGTGCAACTTGTAGGACAAAATCAGACGATAATGCCATTCCATGCCCTGCTAAGGAAACGGCAATTGCGGTAGCAAGTGGTGGCAAACCTGAGCGGATTGCTACAGGTATCAGAAGAGCGCCTATTAGAGGGACCGCAGGAGCGGGCCAAAAGAATAGGGAAAGGGCGTACGTAACAAAAACGATAATCCAAAAAGACCAATGCCCATTTTTCATAATTTTTTGAAAAGGGACAATCATTTGTTCGTCTGAACCGATCGATTTTAATGACTGAAGAAGTGAGGTCATAATCGCAATAATTAAGAATATATGAAACAATTCTCGTGCTGCTGTTAAATTTGCATTGAAAATGACATGAATTCCATCAAGAAATGACTGGCTATAAACAGCGCCAATAATAAAAGTCATCAGTAATGCTGGAACGACTACATTTTGGCGAAAGAGCATCGTTAAAATAATCAAACAGGTACCTATAAAGTAAAGCCAATGCGCTAATGTTACTTCCATTTAATTGTTCACCCTCCCTACACACGTAAAGATACTATAGCTTATGAATAAAAGCGTAGGCTGGTGATGGGATAATAGAAGTTATTTAGTACTTTTATACAGCCCAATAGTGATAAAAATTCAATCGGTAATGGTTCAAAGTTTTTCAGGTGCGTTAGATGCAAAGGGAGCAAGAAAAGGTGTTTTTATAACTACTTCCTCCTTTACAGATGGAGCAAAGAAGTATGCTGAACGGCTTGAGTCAAAAAAGATCATCCTATTAGATGGGATAGACCTCTCTAAACTAATGATTATGTATGATGTAGGAGTACATATTAAAGAAACCTTCACTGTAAAAGATATAGAGTACGACTATTTTAAAGATGAATAGAATGTCAATACAATACATAGAGGAGACAGATAATTTTGGGGACATCTAAGAAAATTTACTATA
>NZ_JBGUAV010000039.1:0-24532 GCF_041821005.1 Halalkalibacter sp. AB-rgal2 | reverse complement strand
AGAAAAGCCGCACAGCGGCTTTTCTTAATATCGTCGTTACGTAAATTTACTTATACCTACTTTGATTTAACTCAATTTCTTATTTTACCCCTTATCCTTCTTTGTAAGAGGCTCCTTTTTCTACACGGATTTGTTCATTTAATTTGTGAATAACCTCTAATACCGCTTCTATAACAACTGTACCTGGATGAAAAATTGTTGTTACCCCCAACTTATTCAAATATGGAACATCTTCATCAGGTATAACTCCACCGACGATCATAAGCATATCCTTTTTCCCTATCTTATTTAAGTGATGAACGAATTGCTGTATCAACTCCCGGTGGCCACCAGCAAGTGTACTCACACCGACACAATCAACATTCTCCCCCACACATAGTTGTGCTGCCTCTTGAGGTGTTTGAAACAATTGCCCCATACGAACATCGAAACCAAAATCAGCAAATCCAGCTGCAATCACTTTGATGCCTCGATCATGGCCGTCCTGACCAAGCTTTGTTAACAAGATTGATGGCTTTTTCCCCACCCTTTCCTTATAATTCTTAATCTCATTCTCAACCTGTTCCCGTTCATGCTTATACATCCATTCCATTTTATAGATGCCTCTCACATACGAAAGAGTATCAGTATGTCTGCCCACAACTTGTTCAAGCGCATTAGAAATCTCCCCTAGAGTCGCACGAGCTCTAGCCGCTTCAACCGCCAGCTCAAGTAAGTTGTTCCTTTTTTGTTTCATTTCATTCTTAATCGCTGCTAACCTTGCTTGAACGACCTGATCATCTCTCCCTTTTTTTACAGCTGCAAGCTTCATCATTTGTCGCTCACGAATGTGTTTATTACCTAAATACAGCAGTTTTTCATCTGTTCTTTCTCTATGACTCGTATGCTTATTTAATCCAATGATAGCCTCTTGCTTCGTATCAATCGCTGCCTGACGCTCTGTAGCAGCTAACGCAATCTTTTTTTGCGGAATTCCTGTCAAAATAGCTTTAACCATCCCACCATTACGCTCTATTTCAGAAATATGCTTCCACGCTTTGTTATATAACTGTGTGGTCAATGATTCAACGTAATAAGAACCACCAAATGGATCAATCACATCAGTTAATCCTGTTTCATCAAGTAAAAATTGCTGCGTTTGTCGAGCTAGTTTAGCTGAGTAACGACTTGGCAAAGCTAACGCCTCATCATATGCATTCGTATGAAGTGACTGCGTATGTCCAATAACAGCAGCCATTGCCTCTATTGTTGTTCGGACTAAATTATTATAAGGAGCTTGAGCAGTTAAGCTCCATCCGGATGTTTGTGAATGAGCTCGCAACCGAAATGAATGCTCATTTGTCGGTTGAAATCGCTCCATTACGTTTGACCATAACAATCGCGCTGCTCTGAGCTTTGCAATCTCTTCAAAGAAATTCATGCCAATGCCCCAGAAAAAAGATAGCCGGGGTGCAAATTGATCGACATTTAATCCTGCACCAATTCCAGCCTTCACATATTCCATCCCATTACAAATCGTATAAGCAAGCTCAAGCTCTGCAGGGGCACCTGCTTCTTGCATATGATAGCCTGATACACTTACACTATTGAAGAAAGGGACGTGATGGGCTAAATAGGACATAATATTAGTTGAGATATCCATCGATGCTTTTGGTGGATAAATATACGTATTACGCACAAGGTATTCTTTCAGTATATCGTTTTGAATGGTTCCTTTTAACTTTTTCTTATCCACACCATACTTTTCAGCTGCAACGATGAAAAACGCCATTATCGGCAATACTGCACCATTCATTGTCATGGATACACTTATTTGATCAAGTGGAATGCCCGCAAATAGCTCGATCATATCTTCAACGGTGTCTATCGCTACTCCAGCTTTACCAACATCACTTACAACAGCAGGGTGGTCAGAATCATAACCACGATGTGTAGCTAAATCAAATGCGATTGATAATCCCGTTTGACCATCCTTTAAGCATTCACGATAGAAACGATTGCTATCTGCTACAGTCGAGAAACCGCCATATTGCCTAATTGTCCACGGCTTTTTTTTATACATCGTTGGATAAGGTCCTCGTACAAATGGACGATTCCCAGGATAAGATTCAAGGTGTAGGCAAGCCTCACTTTCGCGATAAAAAAAGGATGTTTCCTCCTGATGAAGCTCCTGCTTATACAGTCGTTCAATTTTCGAAAAAGGTGTCCGTTGAAACGCCTTTCTTATCACCTCAGTCCCTCCCACCACTTCTCTCTTTTAACCTTGGTCACATCATCACATATGCTTTCAACCAACCATTCCTTCTCGCTCGTTCTACCCCGCCTTGTTGCTCGATTCCAATAAATCTTTTCCAAGCCTTTTCCGCTATTTGCTCCGTTAACGATTCAATATAGTAAGAGCCTCCAATACTATCAATAGGAAAATGGAGGAATGCTTCATCTCTCAAGATCATCATAGCGTGACGGGCAAGTCTGTCATTTAAATGCGTATTCGATTCATTCTCGTCAAACGGTCGAACCGATAATTGTTGCACTCCTGATAAAATCGCAGCAATAGCACTTACAGTTACTTTTACTATTGACAGATGTGGATCACCTTTTACTTGTAACAAAGGATCTGCTCTTGCTTCGATCCAGGCCTTTTGAGCAATTGTTTCTGCACAATACTCCTTCATAACGACCGCCCATAATGCGCGAAATGCCCGAATTTTAGCTATTTCTATGCTTAAATAGCTACCCACTGAGAAAGAAAATACCATCGATTTACCGATCACACTTGGGTGAATACGCCCCCTAGCAATTCCTTCAATGTATTCAACTCCGATCGCTAGTGCTAGTGCAACTTCGGTTATCACATTCGCACCTAATTGACGATAACCATCCGTATTAATACCGATCAGACGTATATTCGTAAAAGGAGAATGACGGATAAGCTTAGCTATCGTTTCATACTGTTGACTCTGTTGTTCATACGTCAATTTCTCCTCCATGAATAGCCAAAACGGATCTGCTGTTATGGCACCTTGAATATGCCTCTTTTCATCTTCAGTTGTAAGACTAGCTAATAAATTAATGAAAGCCTGCTGTAATTTTCCTGATTTTATATGTAACTCTGTTTTTGTAAGTGGTAATACCTTTAGCAATTCTTCTAGCTTATATATGCCATCTTTCTTCCCTGCTTGTGATTCCGAAAATGATAACAAGAGTTCAATGCCATCGACTTCTTCCTCAAGCGCTTCCTTCATACGAGCTTCCGTTACTTCCTTTTCCCTCATTGGAATTGATTGGATAATAAGTGGCTTTGTCAAATTTGCTGTATGTCCCCTCATAAAGGGAAATTGTCCTGGTTCATGGTAAGGGATCGCTTGATTGATATGCGAGACCTTATGATATAAAAGATCGAGAACAATGTCCTCGTCAATCATTGTTTTTTGCTCCTTTGGCGTCAAAATTTGATCCACCGCTCGTTTCCACTTATTATAATTCTCCATAAAGGCTCCTCCATTTTTTATTACTTTATTATCAATGGAGGTACGTTATTCGTCTTTTCTTTAAAGCGATTTCCCCTAAGTTTCGAGCATTGCTGAAAGCGATGATTGCCCAATTTCCATTTGATGAAAGCAAAAGGCAACTGAAAAAGGTTCCATCTTTTTCAGCTGCCTTCTAAACTCCTATAGTTTCTATTCTTCAAATGGTAAGTATACTTGGAACCCATCCTCACTAATTGTTTTTCCTTCCACATGCGCAGCAAGCAACTCTTTATATTCTTTTGAGAAACGTTGAAAGCTGTCTTCATTTCGCTCTACTAATGCTTGATCTATAGCTGCTTCTAATTGCTCTTTTTTATAATGATACATAGAATATTCAAGAATCGCTTGTGCGTAGAGAGAATGAACAGTCCTTTGCGAACGACTTTGTAATGAACTAATTAACTTCAATTGTTTAATCACCTTTTTATCTAATGCATATTGTTTGTCCATTTTCCTTTCCCTCCCTCGCATTTCTATTCTACTAATACCCGATATCCCCTAATTGAAACCTTTTTTACATATCGACATCTTGATTTCAAAAATTAAACGAATCAGCTAGTTGAGAAGGCAACCACTAGTGACTACTGTCTCAATTGAAATAGTTATTTAAAGAGAATGATGTCTTGAAGGATACAATAAGCCTTCAAGACTTTTTTCTTTTTTAGAGAGGTTCGTTGTATTTACAGTAAAATCGGAGTATAATAAGAACATTAGTTCCCTTGAGAGGTGAGAATATTGAAGCTAACAACAGAAGACCAACGCATGATTCGACTATTCATTCTCCTATCTATATCACGGAAAGCATTGGAAAATGATTGGACACAACTAGAAAAAGCTTCTTTACGTTTACAAGCTCCCTATTTAGAGTTAACCCGCTCCACGTTAGATCAAATTAGTAAAGAAATGGCGACCGTTAAACAATATATGTTTCGCCATCATCTGAAAGTAGAAACATACAAAAATGATGGACTATTTACCGAATACCGTTACACATGTCGTGGATATGAAGGTAGCATGAAAATCCTAAATTCCCACTTAAAAAGCCAAGTGTTTGATTACATTACTTCAAGCTTCCTGACAATCAAGCATCCTTCTTAGTGCGTCATTAATGGATTGGACGGTCAATCTTGATTGGTCACCTTCCACCATCACATTTAGTATAGAGCCGAATTTTATAAATTCTAACAACAAGAAAAAACTGGTTGATCAAGCACGAACGCTTAATCAACCAGTTTTCCTTTCGGATTCTTATCCCAACACTTTATTAATTGCATCAAGTACTCGATCTGCCTGGAACGGCTTAACGATAAAGTCTTTTGCGCCTGACTGAATCGCATCAATAACCATTGATTGTTGTCCCATCGCCGAACACATAATCACTTTCGCACCTGAATCGATTTCTCTAATGGCCTTGAGCGCTTGAATACCATCCATTTCAGGCATTGTAATGTCCATTGTTACTAAATCAGGGCTTAATTCCTTAAACTTCTCAACTGCTTCAGCCCCATTTGCTGCTTCACCAGCAATATCAAACCCATTCTTTGATAAAATATCTTTAATCATCATTCGCATAAATGCTGCATCATCTACGATAAGAACAGATGCCATTTCCATCACCTCATTAATCTTTAACAATTATGTTCCTTCAATAACTTTTTCTAAATTTAACAATGTAAATAAACGATTTTCGATTTTTACAACTCCACGTAAATAATCAGCTTCTACACCACCGACGACTTCTGGAGTTGGTTCGATTTTCTCAAATGGAATGTCAATGACATCATTTGCCCCATCGACAATAAAGCCCATCTCCATCTCATCCTTTTGAATGACGAGAATGCGAGTAGATTCATCATATTCCTTCTCAGCCAAATCAAAACGAGCTCGTAAATTTATAATGGGTGTAATCACACCACGTAAATTCATAACACCTGTTACAAATGGAAATGTACGTGGAATCCTCGTGACAGGCTGCATGCGTTCGATTGATTGAATATAATCAACCTCAATCGCATACTCCTCATCTCCTAATTGAAATACAATTAATTTCAAATCTGCTTTAATCGCCGTTTCATACGACAAAAGGATCACCTCCCCTTTCGTTTCTTATTTAATTAACGCATTCGTATCAACGATCAGTGCGACTTGTCCATTTCCTAAAATCGTTGCACCCGAAATGGCAAATACATCTTTCAGATAATTTCCTAGTGATTTTAATACGATATCATGCTGACCAATTAACGAATCGACAACTAAACCTGCCACTTTCTCGCCTTTATGTACAATGACAAGTGAGCAGAAATCATCTTCAATTGTTTCACCAGGTACTTCAAATACGTCCTTCAAATAAACGAGTGGTACAACTTTGCCTCTAAAGTCAATGACCTTTTGTCCATGTGCACTATAAATATCAGATTTATTCACAATTGCAGTTTCAACAATCGAGGATAACGGAACTGCGTATGTCTCCTTTCGCACTTCAACAAGCATTACATCAATAATTGAAAGTGTAAGTGGTAATTGAATAGAGAACACAGATCCTTTCCCTAGCTCCGAATTCACTGTCACAACTCCACCTAATGACTCAAACGTGCTTCTTACGACGTCTAAGCCCACACCTCGGCCTGAAATATCGGTAATTTTTTCCGCTGTGCTAAAGCCAGAAGAGAACAGCAATCCATAGATTTGTTGATCTGTCATCTTTTCAATATCTTCTTCTTTAATCACACCATTTGCGAGAGCACGTTTGATCACTTTTTCTCGATCAATTCCTGCTCCATCGTCCTCAATTTCGATAAAGACATTATTACCTGAGTGATAGGCTTTTAAAACAACCGTACCTTCTTCCGGTTTGCCATTAGCAATACGGACATCAGGGGTTTCAATTCCATGATCAATCGAATTACGTAATAAATGGACAAGCGGGTCACCAATTTCATCAATGATCGTTCGATCTAGCTCCGTTTCCGCACCAATAATTTCTAAATTGACCTTTTTATTAAGGTCCTTCGAAAGACTACGAATCATTCGAGGGAAACGATTAAACACTTGCTCGACTGGCATCATTCTCATGTTCAAGATAATTTCTTGAAGGTCACCAGAAATTCGTGACATACGCTCAACGGTTTCATTAAGTTCTGAGTTTCGCAAGTCTGAAGCTATTTGCTCTAGACGCCCTCGATCAATAACGAGCTCTTCAAATAAGTTCATTAACACATCTAAACGTTCAATATTAACACGAATCGTTTTACTTGCCTCTGCACGCTTCGGTGTATCAGCTGACTTTTCTTGTTTCACATTATTTGCTGCTTTACCTTTAGTTGCAACCGCAGATGCTGCTACTTGTTCGGAAGCCTGCTGTTGCTCTTTGATAGCAGTTGCCGAAGCCTTCAAGTCAACTTTCTGAATATCAACGGCTTCAATTTCCGAAACTTTGAGAATACGATTTTTGACATCCTCGCCGGTTGACTTCGAAATAACGATTAACGTGAATGACTGATCGAATTTCTCTTCCTCCAAGTCCTCAGCAGCAGGATTCGTTTTAATCACTTCACCTATTTGTTCGACGACATCTAACACCATGAAAACGCGAGCAGCCTTCAACATCGCCCTTTCATCTAATGTCACTCTTAACTGATAAGCTTCAAACCCTTGTTCCGCTGACTGTTCAAGAACCGTTCGTTCAAATTCATCAAACGTTTCGATCTCCAATGAAGTTGTGTTTGAATGAGTAGTCTTTGGAGCAGATTCTTGACTTGGTGCTTCACCTTTATCAATTTGTTCCAATTGTGAAACAACTTCGCGAACATCTCGCTTTCCATCGCCACCACTAGCAATATCTTGAACCATTGCTTCCAAATCATCGACAGCAAGGAAAACAACATCCAGCACACCTGAAGTTGCGTCTAGCTTTGATTGACGAATCTTATCCAACACATTTTCCATATTATGAGTCAAGTGGGCAAGATCTTCAAAGCCCATTGTTGCAGCCATACCTTTTAAAGTATGGGCAGAACGAAATACTTCTCCTACAATAGATAAATCTCCAGGTGCTTGCTCTAGCTTTAATAAATTGTCGTTAATCGCTTGGAGATGCTCCTGACTTTCATCTAAAAAGACATCTAAGTACTCTGAATTTACCAAGACTTTATCACCTCGATGTGTTCTAAATAACCGATGAGGTTCACTTAAGAAACGTAAACGACATACGGAGCTTTTGTATCATCATAGCATATTTTAAAGTAAAAAAAGTAGATTATAACTAGTAAAATAGAAATAGTTTTTAAATAAGACCCTTCCATATTTAACAGAAATGATGGCTACAAAGTGATTTTTGCTTACATACGATTCTCTCAACATGAAAATAGACCTATAAAAAAATGAAAGCACAGAATTTTTCAATTGCTATTTCAACTAGGTATGTAGTCATATACTAGTATACCATTTTCTTTCACTCATACAACAAGACAAATAAAAGAAATAAGTAATTTTTCCTATTCTATTAGAAATTCACGTGACTTGGATGAAAAATTCTCAAATCCTCGCCAATCATTTATTAATTCCTTGTAAGTTATGTAAACACCTTGTTAATTCTTTGTAAAAAATTCCAATTTTCGTTGATTTGAGACATGCTATCATGCAAAATCACAAATGTACGACACATACTTACATAAAATTAAAAAGGGGTTGAACGAATTGAAAAAATTATTACCTTGGTTACTCGTTCTTATGCTAGCAGTTGTCATGGTAGCTTGCGGAACAGAAGACGCTAATGAAGATGCTGATGACAATTCAGGTACAGAAGAGACAGAAGAAACAAACAATAATGAAGAAAATGGCACGAATGAGGCTGATGAAACTGAAGCAGATGTAACAGAGGATCTTCCTAGTGAAATCGTAATGGGCTTTGTACCTTCACAAGATTCGGCGAATATTGCGAGTACAGTTGAGCCACTTGCTGAACGCCTAACAGAAGAGCTTGGTGTAACAGTACGTGGAGAAGTTATGACAAACTATACAGCTCTCGTTGAGGCAATGGGAAATGACCAAGTACACATTGGGTTCATCCCTGCATTCGGTTATGTCCTTGCTACTGACCGTTATGACAACATTGAAGCCATTTTGAAATCAATTCGTCACGGAAGCTCAACATATAAAGCACAATACACGGTTCGTACGGACTCTGATATTGAATCAATTGAAGATTTAGAAGGAAAGATTTGGGCATTCCCAGACCTTGCATCAACGAGTGGTTACTTATATCCAGCAGCACAATTAATGGATGACTATGGTGTGGAGCGTGCTGAGGAATATTTCTCTGATATGATTCAGGCTGGTTCACATGACAATGCTCTTATTACCGTTCTTGAAGGCGATGCAGATGTCGCTACAACATTTGATGATGCTCGTACGGCCATAGAAGAGGATTACCCAGAAGCAATGGATGATTTAAAAGTTTTAGGTTACACAGACGAAATTCCAAATGACACGATCTCCATTAATACGTCACTTCCTCAAAGCTTTATCGATCAAGTGATTTCTGTATTCATGTCATTTAACGATGATGAAGAAATGATCACTATTATGGATGAAGTGTATAACTGGACAGGGATTGACAATGCAAGTGACAGCGATTATGACGTTGTACGTAGTGTTGCTGAGAAGTTTTCAGATGAAGTTACTTTAGACTAAGAAGCGCGCTTTAGGAGGGAGAAAGTTCTTTCTCCCTCCTCTTATGTTTTTTTACGCTAAAAAGCATAAGAGGAGGATGAAACCTTTCTACATTTACACAAAAGAGAAATGAGGGGAATAGCATGATTGAATTTAAGGATATATCACTTACATATCCAAATGGAACGAAGGGATTAAAGAACGTTAACCTTTCGATAAATAAAGGGGAATTTGTTGTCATTGTTGGTTTATCTGGAGCAGGAAAATCAACCTTAATTCGTAGTATGAACCGACTTGTAACTCCTACAGGTGGACAACTTCTTATAAATGATGAAAATATTTTAACGTATAATCAACGAAAGCTCCGGCATTTACGTACAAAAATCGGAATGATCTTTCAAAATTATAATCTTGTCAAGCGTTCCACCGTCATGAAAAATGTTTTGTCAGGTCGGCTAGGTCATACCGGAACCATTGCAAGTATTTTAAACCTTTTTCCAAAAGAAACTGTTTCACTCGCTTATCGTAGCTTACAGCGTGTGAACATTGCAGAAAAGGTGCACCAAAGAGCTGATCAATTAAGCGGCGGTCAACAGCAACGTGTTGCGATTGCTCGTGTATTAACACAGCAGCCCGACATCATTTTAGCTGATGAACCTGTTGCTAGCTTAGATCCTCCAACGTCTCATCAAGTTATGACCTATTTACGCAAGATTAATAAGGAAGATCATATTACGACGGTCGTTAACCTGCACTTTATCGATATGGCGATGGAATATGCCGATCGTATTATCGGCATGCGTGCAGGTGAAGTTGTCTTTGATGGCCCTGCAAGTGATGTGTCAAAGGAAACATTTGAAGAAATTTATGGTCGAAAAATTCGAGAGGATGACCTTGTAGGAGGTCAAGAAGATGAGTAATACACCAGACAGCATAACAATCATCCCTTCGAAAACAAAACTGAAAATAACACTTATTTTTCTATTGATCGTTGGAATTTACGCTTATACATCGTGGGCAACTCGCTCCACACCCCTTGACATTATTCGTGGTTGGGGTGGTATTCAGAATATTGCCGTTCATTTATTTCCACCTAATTGGAGCTACGCGCCACAAGTATGGGATAAGTTAATCGAAACGATTCAAATGGCCATTATTGCGACAACCTTTGCTGCTATTGTCAGTGTGCCAATCTTTTTATTATCAGCAGCAAACTTATTTCCGCAGCCTTGGATTCATCAACCTGTTCGATTTTTTATGAACGTATTACGAACCATTCCGGACATTTTGTTAGCGATTATCTTTGTCGGAATCTTTGGAGTTGGTGTATTTCCTGGAATCGTAGCTTTATTTATTTTTTCACTAGGCATATTAGCGAAATTAATGTATGAAACGATCGAATCAATCGATATGAACCCGCTTGAAGCTATTCGTTCATCAGGAGGTAATACCCTTCAAGTCATCTGGTATGCTGTCTTACCACAAGTGCTACCACAATTTGTATCATTTGGCTTATATGTATTTGAAGTAAATGTCCGTGCCTCAACCGTACTAGGTTTTGTTGGAGCAGGGGGGATTGGATTACTATTGCAACAGCAAATTAGCTTCTTTAACTATCCACGAGTCATGACCATTATTATTATTATCTTTATTGCTGTTGTCTTAATCGATTATGCAAGCAATAAAATAAGGGAGAGAATTGTGTAATGGAATTAATGATGCCACCTAAAAGAGAACGATCCACCCTTATCTTAATAAGAAATATCATCATTATTGTTGCGCTAATTACACTATACGTTTGGACTTTTACAACAATTGATGTAAAGTGGGAACGTATTTTTAGTGAACGAACCGTCACAAATTTTGGACGTGTGATCCCCCAACTTTTTTCTCCTGATTGGGGAGCCTTTCAAAATGTTATGTCATTAATGTGGCAAACATTACAAATGGCTTATACCGGGACATTATTAGCGTCCATTTTAGCGATACCATTTGGCTTTGTTGCTGCTAGTAATATGGTTAGAAATAAATGGTTAAATACATTATCAAAATGGATTCTCGATGCCATTCGTGCTTTTCCAGAGCTTGTATTAGCACTTATGTTTGTAGCCGCAATCGGACCACGACCTTTTGCTGGTGTTTTGGCGATCGCTATTGGATCAATCGGAATGCTCGGCAAATTATATTGTGAAGTCATTGAATCAATTGATATGCATGTCGTTGAATCATTGGAAGCAAATGGAGCAAACAAAATTCAAATCTTATTTTACGGAATTATCCCACAAATCATTCCAGAATTTCTTTCTTACGCTATTTACCGTTTCGAAATTGACGTTCGAGCTTCAACCATTCTTGGAATCATCGGAGCGGGTGGAATCGGGACCTTAATTACGATCTCAATCCAGAATCGTAATTGGGATGAAGTCGGTATGATCCTTCTTGTGATCATTGTCGTCGTCACGATCATCGACGTCATTAGCGCCCAAATTAGAAAACGGATTGTATAAGAAAAAACGTGATAGCATCTTTTCTTCAATTGATCGCACGGAGTCCGAATCACTTTCCAAAGCCACAAAAAATATCAGACCGTGGACAAAGACGCTAGGACAAAACCCTCCTCTGAAATGAAAAGCCGGTGAGATTTTACTTGACGTAAAATCTCACCGGCTTCCATTATTTAGGGATCTCCTCACATTTCACGGAATATGTAGCTGCCAAAGGTTCGTTCCATTGCGCTCCAGCCACTCGCTTTCGAGGCCACTGAAAAAGTTTGGTTTTATTTTTTTAGTGACTTTGAAGTAATGTGCGTAGCCGTTGCCCGATTTTGAAAGCCTTGCAATGAGTGGGCAATGAGTGGGTTTCTCATAGCAAGGCGCGCAACGAGCGGAGCCATTACTCTTCCTTGAGTTACTTGAAAGGGAGCTTTGCCCTCGCTCCCGGGATGGGGTGCACGCTTTCCGCAGGCGGGCATTGAACTAACCGGCTGCGCCGGTGGATTTCAACCTGCCCTTCCCTCCTGCAGGAGTCGGCCCTCCCATCCCGTCCGCTTTGTTGAGAGGTAAGATAGACATTCCCTACTCTTCGACGATAAAAAGAAAATAAGAGAAATAGTCTAAAAAGTTGAGAAATGAGACTCAAAGGCCTTTTATCTACAGTTTGAAGTTTCATTTTATCAAACACTTCCCTGTCATTTTATTTTATCATTTAGGTAGTACATAGATGCAGGTGAATCGAATGATATCAAATAAAGAAACAATAACACTCAGTCCGGCAAAAACAAATAACATGAACCTTGTTTCCAATGGGAACAGCAAAAAGAATATGTAAGAGCGATGCTTTCAGAAGAGAAAATGGGTGCCATCTATCGAAAACGTAAAAACGACGTGAAACCAGTTTTTGGATATTTAAATGCTTCTTTGCGTTTCACTCGATTTTCTGTACGAGGAAAATCAAAGGTAGAAAACGAGAGAAGATAAAAGAATCTACACCCAAAATAGAGAAAGGTGAATTTGAGTTCGCTCAAATTCACTTTTCTTACTATTTGACGCTAGTTATGTCCCGGCCTCTTTTACGTTATTTCCTCTATTTTCTGTCTGAGTGGCCGTTCTCTGAACAGCCACTTCTACTATTTCATTTCACTCATCCGAGCATACTCTTCTCGTCCAGCACCTCTTTGTCTCAGATCAATTAAATTCCTTAGTGCTCTGAATATCTCTTTCTCTTCCTTGTCATGAGGAATCAAAGGGTGAATCGGTTCAACTTCATCTTTGAAAATATAAAGTGAGGCTGTAGCCACTTTTTCGTTCGTTTCCTTTTCATAAGCATATCGATACAAATACAGCTGAGGCTTATAATAGTCGAGCCACTCCCTACTCGTTCGAGTAGAAACTTGATTCGTTTTAAAATCATAAAGATGTATTTGACCATTTTTCTCGACGACTTTATCAATTTCACCGATTATTTCAACACCATCAAAAAATGTCACAAATGACCACTCATTAGCTATTTGAGCTCCTAATGATTGACGAACCTTTTCAGAATATCGTTCCATTATTTGCTCGATCTCTTTTTTATACTTGAGCGCATCCTCCAGTTCGACTTCCTCAACGGCCAATTCAACAGCACGTATAGGTGATAAACCATAATCTCTTAGCTCACATGCACGATGTACAAGCGTCCCTAATCGAGAAGGACTAACATGATTTCCTCTTCTGCCCTGTCCACTCTCGATCACTTCCTCACTAAATGGAACACCTACAACAAACTGCTGATAATACTGATTAGGATTGTGAATAAATGTCATTATCTCTGAAACTGTCAATGATAAAGGGGCCTGCCTTTTCTCCTTGAGTACCGGTATAGAGTGGATACTTGACTCCCTTTTTTTCCAATAACGAGGTTCATATGTTTCTGACATCACAACTTCATGCTCCAACTCATGATCTTCAAGCGTTTCGTTAAGGTAAGACATCCAAGTATGGCTTCCATTTGCCTCTTCACCAATGAGATAAAGGTAATCACGAGCACGTGTCGTTGCAACATAAAACAAGCGTTTTGATTCTTCGATCGCTTCAGCATCGGCCATTGACTTAACGATCTCAAAACCAGGAGTATCAATTACTTCTGGCTTTTGCCCCAATTCCATCTGCTCCCTTTGCAAATTTAAAACAAATCCATATTTAGAATGGAAACGAATTCGCCCACTATCTTTTCTTATTGAACGCTCAACCTGAGGTAAAAACACAATCGGAAATTCTAGACCTTTTGATGCGTGAATCGTCATAATTTGAACGACATCGCCTTGTACACGTTCAACCTCAGAATCACCCTCCTTCTCACTCATTTCAATTCGAATATCTAATTCAGTTAAAATTGCTTCTAAATTCACTTCATGGCGATCAACCATCCATTGGATTACCTTTTCCACATTTTTCACTTTTTGCAATCCATTATCTTGAAGCAATAAAGACGCTCGTAAATCCGTTTCAGCAAAGAGCTCCATTAATGAATCGACTAAAGATTCCCCTTCTTTAAACGGAATCCATTTATCCATCCAGCTCTGAATACGCAAACATGCCGTTTGGACCTCATTAGATAGTGAAGACCATTGAGGCGATTGTTCATACACAAGCTCATATAACGCTTGTCCCTCTTCTAAACAGTCATTCATTTGAAAGAAATCTTGAACCTTTAACCCAAGTATTGGACTGCGTAATAGAGCTAACAAATGAATATCCTCAAAAGGACGTGTTAACCAGCGAATCATCGTCAAGTAATCCATCACTTCTTGTCGTTCGAAAAAGCCAATCCCTCCACTAATCACATAAGGGACGTTCTTCTTCGTTAACGCTTGCTCCAGCAAGAGCAAATTCGTTCGTGAAGGAATTAAAATCGCCATATCTCCCCAGGAAGGTTCACGCCAGTTGCTCTCTCCTTCACCAACTAAAGGCTCTCCAGCCTCGATCATCGCAACCATTCGATTGGCAAGCTGATCATACTGGGTCTCCTCTTGCCCATCTACCTTTAACATTTTCATCCATTCTACACGTTTTTCGTTTCTTTCCGTTTGATGCCGGTGAGCAATAAGTGGAGCATACACCGTTTGGAAGTCTTCCGTCCTCTCATGAACCATCATACCTGAAAATAGTTTATTTACTACATGTATGATAGAGGATACTGTACGATAGTTTTCATTCATTAAGATAGCTTGTGCGGTCTCTTCCCTATTAGCCTTTTCCTCCATCTCATTCATTAAACGAACATTCGCGCCGCGGAAGCGATAAATCGACTGCTTTTGATCGCCTACAATAAATTGATAAAGTGGCTTAATTCGGTTTAATACCTCTAGCTGGAGACGGTTCGTGTCTTGAAATTCATCAATCATCATATGCCGAAATTGACGCTGGCAATATAGCTGGATGTGAGGGTCCTGCAATAAACGAACTGCTTTTTGTTGAAGATCAGTGAAATCTAACAAAGCCGCTCGCTTCTTTGCACGGTTATAGCTCAAATGAAATTCTTTCACTAGTGAAGCGATCACCTCCAAGATCGTGACGGCTTCCTCTTTTAATTCAACAGGTCCACCTACCTTTTTCCACATCTCCTTCAACGGCTTCCAATGCTCCTCGTACAATTCATACAAAGCAGGAGACTGCTCCGCCCAAGCCTTGTTTGTCCGACTCGGCATCGCCTCTGTCACAACCTCCATATAAGCTTCTGGCTCCTCACTTGATGCAGAAGCAATAGCCTTTTCAATATTCATCATATGTTTTTTTACAGTCGCAGAGAGTTCGTCATGGTCTGGAAATCGCTCAATACAGTTACGTGCGTGATGATGAAAGGAGTGAACGACCTTTTTCCTTTCTTCCACCCTAGCTTCCGATTGAGCCCGTAACATCTCCTCCACTTGTAACTGTTCAATCGTGTCCTCGCCAATGGTTAATTCGGTAATTTCATTATGAAGCTGCTCAATCGTCTCCACTAACTGCTGCTTGCTCATGAATTGAAACAATGGATACACACGTTGAAATCGTTCCTTTTCTTCGAGAAGCTTCAATAGAATATCCCTTTTCATCACTGTACCTTCTACTTCATCCAATATCCTTATACGAGGAGGGAGGTCAGCTTGTAGGGCATATTGCGACAATAACCTTTGACAAAAGCTATGAAAGGTTGAAATCATCGCACTTTCTAGCAACTCTTTCTGCTCCCGCCAAAACGATGCAGCATCATCAGAAGTCGCTTCTTGTTCCTTTTCATTCATTCGTTTTCGAATACGATCCTTCATTTCGCGAGCCGCTTTTTCAGTAAACGTAATTGCCACTATTTCATCAACCGAGGCGCCTAATGGATCATCTGGTTTTAGGTAACGAACCTCACATAAGTAGACGAACCTCTCCGTTAAAACTCTTGTTTTCCCAGACCCAGCACCCGCTGAAATTAACAACAATGGCTTATCACTAAATATGGATGTACTTTGTGCTTCATTAAAATTCATCCTAATTCCCCCTCTCAGCGTGTTCCCTCTCGCTGTTCTGGTGTTGCACGACAAATAGACAAGTAAGAACAAAATGGTGAGCATTCTTGAGGAGCCACATCATAGGATTGAGACATTCCTTTCCACAATAAATGAACTCGCTCGATGACTTGATATTTATCTAAAAAGGACTTTGTTCCAAAGTCATCTTCACGATTTTTGCAATGTGACGTTACTTGATACGGTGAATGTTTTCCAATTAGTTCAGAGCGCCAAATTCCGTTATTTGTTCTCTTACTAGGCTCTTTTAATGAAATATAGGAGGCACCATCTACGATCATCTCTTTGTTTTCCTTTAACGCAAGCTGTTCCCGAATCGCATACGCATATAAAGGAAGTTGTAGCTTTAAGCCCGATTGAACCTCGTCCATTTTAATCGTAGCAGCTCCCGTCTTGTAGTCATAGATCACAATTGATTGACCTTTCTGATCAACACGGTCCACTTTACCAACAAGTATAAGTGATTCTTCTTCGGATATAGGGAGTTCTAAACGAACTGGATATTCAAATGCCATTATCTTCATCTCTTCAAGAGCATGATTATGCCAAAAATGCTTTAATTCAGCTTGCCACCATTGAATTAATCGTTGTTGCCATTGCTCCTTTTTTAACATTAAATCTAATCGAGAAAGCTCATGATTTTGCTGCTCAACGTCTACCCATTTTTCTTCGAATTGTTCCCTTAAACGAACCGGAACTTGCTGTAGCTCAATGTCAGTAGCAGATCCGAACGGACGGTTAACTAATTGACAGTCTCGATAAACACCTTCAATCAAATCGTGGACAACTTGACCAATTGATAGGGGTGATACTTGTTCTTGCTTTGCTTTTAGCTCCCCAACGTTTAATCCTCTCTCCATGGCAAATCGAAAAGAGCAGCGAGCATAGCTTTCAAGCTCCGTTACTGCTACGATATGCTTTTTTTTCTTTGCTGCATACTCTGACGTGAATCGCTCTTTCGCTTCAGCCAAACGGGCTTGTCGTTCTTGTACTTTTAATAGTGATGCAGGTATCTGATCTACCTTATAACCTTCTCCTATTTTCGATGCCACTTGCTCCACAAATGATTGCTTCGTCAAGCTGACAGCTTTTTGCATACGCTTCTGCCATGACCACACCTCATCTATATAAAGATCCATTAAATAAGGAGACGGCAAATGAGGATGCTCAGGGTCAACACCTCGCACATATGTAAAGATAATCGTCTCGACTTGTAAAAGGGCAAGCTGATCAACATACGCTTGCTGCTTCAACTGAAAATGCTCTTGTGTCGGCGCACTATACCGAATAGGTAAATGGGCTAAATCTCGTTCCTGAACGTATCCACCTAAACGGTGAGGAGATGGGAAGCGGCCTTCATTCATTCCTACAACGTATAATCGTTTACCTAAAAAAGAACGAATGTCACGCCACGTATGAATAGCTATCCCTCTCTTGCTTCCACGTATTTTAAAGATACTAGTAGACGAGCCTATTGCACGAAACCATTCGACAAATAACTCAAATGTCACTTTTACATCAACGTTTTTTTCCTTTAATTCTGTTAGCTCGGCTTCTACTTTACTAACGATTAACTCTAATGCCTTGAATTCATCTGCTATTTCTTGTTGCACAGAAAGACGACCCTTTTCCATTAGCTTCTCTTGCCAATATGATAATAAAGGCAACCTCTTCAACCAATCGAGTAAGTTCGTTAAATAATGAATAAATAAGTCTTCATCAGAGCGCTTCCATTCAAACACCATATCGTATAACTGCTTATACCTTTCATCAAGCCACTGTCCATTTTCAAGAAAATCTTTCTTTTGCTTAGCAAAAGATAGCCCCTTGACATCATGTAGCTTCAAAACCTGCTCTACGATCGGCAGCTGCTCCCATTTCGTTAATGGCCTTTGCTCCCATTCAATCACTCGCTTAATAAAGGAGAAAATAGCAGTCGTTTCTATTGTTCGTTTAACTGGAGTTTGTAAAGGAATATGATACATATCAGCATATCGTTGTAATTGTTGTAGCCCGTCCTGTTCATCAACGAGCAGTATTCCAATTTGCTCTTCAGGTAATGAGGATAAAGAAATCTCCTCCATTACGCCCCTCCACTGCTCCTCTATCGTAGTTGCTGCAATCACTTTTTTCTTATTCTCTTGCTTCGATCGTTTACTAGGTTGCCAGTGATTGTCAAAGCCCATTTGCTCCAACTCTCTCACGGTCTGCTCGACAATTTCAAAAGATTCATTCGGTAGAATCACTTCGATCTTGGCACCTGTATCTTTTAACGCTTTGATAAACAATGATTGCAAAGGGCTAAAATCAAAAAAACCGTCAATGACAACATGAGAGAGATGAATACCTTTCCCATTCAGTAATGATTGAATAGCGGATAAAATTCGATTCTCTGGATCAAGTAGCTTTTTTTCATTAATAATCACTTGTTCATATTTCATAAAAAGCGGAATTAATGGTTTTAAAGATCCTTCAAGCTCCTGTACGCCAACTCCTAAACGCTTTATTTGTCCATAAGTGTCAGCGTAGCCCCGAGCCTTGGCCATATTCATCTCGCCATCAAACATGCTTTCATCTCTAACGAACTGCTGGAAGAATAGTGTACGCTCCTCTTCTGTTAACGATAAATACGACATTTCCTTTTGATCAAGAATATAAGTTGCCAAATCATCAAACGTACAAACGATTAGCCCTGGTTGCTTCTCTCTTGCTTGCTTCAACCAAGAGGAAGATGGCAACAAATAGAAGGCTCGATTGTTAGTTTCTTGCTGGCGTTTATATGTAGCTTCTAACCTCGATTTATGAGCTACAACATGTATTTCTGCTCCATAAATTATCTGTTTCATGAATATCTATTCACTCCCTCCAACGTAAATCGCTCCTTCAAGTTTACCATCTTTCATTAAACACGAGAAACGCCAGCTCCATTTTGTACAAAAAAATGCTTCAAAAGGTTAAATACCTAATGAAGCATCTCTAGTATTAAAAACTGATTAAAAACGAATCACGCCATACCCCATCAAAATGACGATAAGACTTATTACAACAAGTGCAATCCAATAGACTCCAGCCTTATCTCCTAGCGTGCTCTTCTTCGTACGGACTAGGATCATTTCCATCACATAAATGAGTACAAGTGCAAGAATACCTTTCACTATAAGTACAACTGGAAATTGATACCCTATTAATGTACCAATACCTGACACGAGCATAATCAAATAGAACAACCGGGTAATCATATGTACGATCGTTGCACCTTTGTTCTTCTGTGCTTTATATAAGAAAAAAGCAGCAATGAACAAAATTATCAAGATAGCCCATGAGCCTCGATGTGACTCATAGAAGATATTAATCAAAGTTTGTGACATCTCTACTCCCCCTTTCCTTATTTTCTTCCTTTAAGTATAAGCGACATGAGGAGGATTCTCCAAGTCTAAACCGTATATTTTTGTACGGTATTGACTAAGTTCAATGAAACGTCATTCAATTGTTGCGAAATTGTACCACTTTTATCAAGAAAAAACCGTATAAGTTATAAACTCAATACGGTTATCCCACTTAGACATGTGAATACCATTTCATAATCATCAATTCAAATCGAAATGCTTCCCATTAACTTCATAGATAACCCATTCTGCAATATTTGTTGCATAGTCCGCAATCCGTTCAATAAATCGACCAATAAAAGCGAGTTGGGTAATTTGATTAATTTCAATCGTACCATCTTGTCTTGAAAACAATTCACGAATAAACTGCCCATACATTTGATCGACTCTATCATCCATAGTAGCAATCTTCTGTGCGACTAATATATTCGTTTTTTCATATGATTCTAGAGCAATCAGTAGCATTTCCTGAGCTTTCATCCCTATTTCAAGGATTTGATTCTGAAAAGGAGTAACATGAGTCATTCTTTTTGACTGTTTAGCCAAATCAACAGCTAGATCAGCCACCCTCTCTAAATCACTCGATATTTTTAATGCGACAATTAATTTTCGTAAATCACTGGCAACTGGCTGCTGTTTAGATATAAGCAAAATAATCTCATCATGCATACTCAACTCTAGTTGATTGATTTTATAATCTTCGTTAATGATCTTATCCATCAAAGCTTGGTCGGAAGAATCAAATGCTTTTAAAGCATTATTCAAAATCGTATCAACATCTCTTCCCATTTTAAGTAAATTCATTTTCACAACATCAAGCTGACTATCAAACTGTGATCGTATAGACATAAACAAACCTCACCTTAACCAAAGCGCCCTGTGATATAATCTTCCGTGCGAGAATCATTAGGATTTGAAAAAATAAGATCTGTTTGATCGAATTCAACAACTTCCCCATTCAAAAAGAACGCTGTTTTATCTGAAATACGTGCTGCCTGCTGCATATTATGAGTAACAATAATAATGGAATATGATTCTTTTAACTTTTGAATTAGCTCTTCAACTTTTAATGTTGATTTGGGATCGAGGGCAGAAGTAGGTTCATCCATTAAAATAACATCCGGTTCAATCGCTAAACATCTAGCAATACACAGACGTTGCTGTTGTCCACCAGATAATCCATAAGCATTTTCATTTAACCGATCTTTTACTTCATCCCAAATATAAGCCCCTTGCAAGCTTTTCTCAACAATTTCATCTAAAACCTTTTTATTACGAATCCCATGAATACGTGGTCCATAGGCAATGTTGTCATAGATCGATTTCGGAAAAGGATTAGGCTTTTGAAACACCATTCCAACACGCGTTCTTAAATCTTCTACTTTATAAGAACGATTGAGGATACTTTTTCCGCGATACATAATATCACCTGAAATTTTTACAATTGGAATGAGCTCAACCATGCGATTTAGTGTCTTAATATATGTGGATTTACCACATCCAGAAGGACCAATAATGGCCGTTACTTCCTTCTCATGAATGGCTAGGTTAATATTTTTTAGGGCGTGATCCTTGCCATACCATAAATTTAATGATTTCGTATCATATACTACACTCTTATTTACCTTCACTTGTGTAGATTGCCTACTGTCTGTATGATTTATCATTTTGTTTTCTTTCGCTGACGCAAGTACCATCATAACTCCCCCTTAAGATTAATACCTTTTTTGATACTTATTACGAATAACAATAGCAGCTGAGTTCATAACAAAGAGAACTAATAGTAATACGACAATCGTCGCAGCAGCTAAATTCGCATACTCTGCAACAAGAGCTGCATCAATCGTCCAATAATAAATTTGCATCGGCAATACAGTAAAACGATCCATAATACCACCAGGAAAAGGAATAAGTAAAGCCGGAATTCCAATAACGACAAGCGGGGCCGTTTCTCCTATCGCACGGGATAACGATAAAATAGCACCTGTTAATATTCCTGGTAATGCAGCTGGCAAAATAATATTTTTGATCGTTTGCCATTTTGTTGCACCCATTCCGTAAGAGGCTTCACTTAAAAATCCTGGAACCGCTCTTATTGCCTCTTGACTAGCAACAACAATAATTGGTAAAACAAGCAATGACATCGTTAAACCACCGGCTAAAATAACATTCCCAAGACCCAATAATCGTACAAAAATAGTCAAACCTAATATCCCAAATACAATGGAAGGAACACCAGCCAAATTGGATATGTTCGTTTGAATAAACGAATGAAATTTCCCTCTTTTCGCATAGCACTCTAAATAAATCGCTGTCCCGACTCCCAAAAACATTGTCACTGGCCCCACTATGAGCATGAGCCAAAGTGTTCCTAAAATAGCTCCCATAATACCAGCTATATCAGCGTTAGTGGATAATCTTCCTGTCAAAAAATTCAAATCAATCCATCCCACACTCTCAGAAACAACTCTCGCAATTAGAACTGCTAATACTGCTAGCCCAAATAAGGTCGAGAGAAAAAAAATCATTTTGCAAACTTTATTAAAAAGTAGCCTCGTATTCATTCTCTTTGCCACTTGCACATGATCTACGTATTTCATAATTAATATTCCTCCCTATACTTACGAGAAATATATTGCGCTAGCAAGTTCATGACAAGTGTAAAAACAAACAATGTCATCGCCACCGCATATAGGCTATAATATATCGTCGAACCAGCAGGAGCATCCCCACTAGAGACTTCAACAATGTATGCAGTCATCGTCTGCATAGATTGAGTAATATCGAAAGTAAAGTTTTTTGAGCTTCCACTTGCAATTGTCACAATCATCGTTTCTCCAATCGCACGAGAAATACCCAAAACAAAGGATGCAATAATACCAGATGTTGCCGCTGGGATAATGACTCGACTCGTTACTTCTAGTTTAGTCGATCCTAATGCAAGTGCCCCTTCCCGCATTGAATTCGGTACAGAACTCATTGCATCTTCAGATAAGGACGCCACCATTGGAATAATCATAATGCCCATGACAATACCTGGACTCAATATATTCGTCAGCTCTAAACCAGGTATAAACGAACGTAAAATCGGTGTTACAAATGTAAAAGCAAAGAATCCATAAACAATCGTAGGAATACCTGCTAATACTTCAAGCAAAGGCTTTAACGTTTTTCTTATTCTTTCTGATGCATATTCGCTTAAATAGACAGCTGTCATTAACCCAATTGGAATAGCCACAAACATGGCAATGATGGAAGACAATAACGTTCCCATTATGAGTGGTAGTACACCAAATTGAGGTTCCTGACTTAAAGGTCTTAATACAGTCCCTGTAAAGAAATCTAACAAAGGAACTCTACGGAAGAATTCAAACGTTTCAGTTAATAATGTAAATAAAATGCCAATTGTCGTTAAGATTGAAACCGTTGCAATGAGTAATAACAATTTTGGAATCAGTTTTTCAAAGACACTTAAAAAGTTTCTTGAACTCTTTTTTTCAGCAATTAATTGTTGCACATTCACCGTTTTCCCCATTTTCATTTCCACTTCAAAATTCCCCCCTTCACCCAGTTCCTTCAAACGACTAACGATTATGAAAGCAGAGAAGATGAGCGCAATCATGCCTCATCTTCTACCACTATTTTTGGCTTAATTTAACCCATCAAGGACTTCAATATAAGATTGAATTTCTTCTTCTGGAAGTGGTGCAAAGCCTGTTTCACCAGCGAACTTGTTTACATTATTGACTACGTAATAGGCAAAATCGAGAACTTGCGGCTTTTCTTTTGCCATATCAACATTCAAATAAGTGAATACTGGACGTGTAAATGGAGCATAATCACCAGATTCATCAATTGTATCTAAGCTTGGGGCAACGGGGCCGCTACCAAAATCAACATGTACTGCTTGAAGCTGGTCTTGGTTGTTCACATAATAACCAAAGCCAAAGAATGCAATTCCGTTTACATCTTCTGATACTAGATTAACTAATGTAGAATATTCCTGTTGAAGATTAACAGAGTCAACTAAATCTTCTTTTTCCAAAATGACTTCATAAAAGAACTCGTATGTTCCGTGGTTTTCATTCGGTCCCATTGGCTTAATTTCATCATCTGGAAAACTCGGGTCAAGATCAGACCATTTTGTTACGCCACCATCATGCTTAAAAATACTAATAAGCTGTTCATCTGTTAATTCAGTCGCCCAATCATTGTCAGGGTGAATAACAAATGTTAATCCATCTAATGCAACTTTAAACTCTTGAACTTCGATTCCTAGTTCGTCAGCAAGCTCTAATTCTTCCTCTTTAATTGCACGTGATGCATCGTTAAAATCAGTTCCACCCTCTGCTAAGAAACGTTGAAACCCAGCACTTGTTCCTGCACGGCTCACTTCAACCGATACACCTTGCTGACCATTTAACATGTAATCTTCAGCAATAACTGACATTAACGGATAAACCGTTCCAGAACCGTCTACAACAACACTTCCACTTAATTCATCAGATGTACCTTCTGATGAATCACTATCTTCTGTATCATCAGTTGTTTCTTCTGTTTCTGTACCACCTGTGTTTTCCTCAGGAGCATCTGTTTCATCCGCAGATCCACATGCTACTGCAACAAGCATTAGAACGGCCATCATTAATAGCATTAATAGTTTCTTCATTTCATTGTCCTCCCTTTTTCTTTAACGAGAATGTGTGTAATAGGTTTCCCTCTCACATTTGCTAGTATAGTCTCGCATTATTAAGAGAGTATGGTTACAATGTAAAGGTTTTGTAAATGAATGTTGAAATCTATCTATATTGGGCATTTGACCTATCAAATAATGTCTAAATTTAAGAAAACTATTCTTATTAATGAGGTACATTGACAACTTTCACCGTAGCAAAGGAACTACTAAAAAA
>NZ_JBGUAV010000038.1:0-27643 GCF_041821005.1 Halalkalibacter sp. AB-rgal2 | reverse complement strand
ACAGAACACATTGACTGTGCAATAGGTATGAACGAAGCCGTCTACGATGATGCTGCAAGAGAATTCGCTGCACAATTTTATTCTGCTATTGGCTTTGGTAAATCTGTGCAAAATGCTTTTGAACAGGGGAAGCTTGCATTAATTTTAGCTGGACTTGAGGGAGAAGAGATACCTGAGTTATACACACGAACTTGCCTTGAACCTAATGAAATAATATTAGTCAAGCCACCACTATAAAATAGAGTTGATTTTAGGAGATATAACGATTACATCGTACAATCTCCTTTTTATTTAGAAAATTCCTTAACCCATTATTTAATCGGTTTTAGATAAATTACTTAGTGGCTACTTCATAGTTTAGTATCATTTCTTCAATAAAAAAGAATGAAAACTTACTTTGATTGTACAGTTACTAATAAGCGTAGCTTCTCTTTAATCATACGAATATCTAAGAGAGTCACTGTGATAGTAATAAGAAATAAAATTGATAGACTAACCTGTAGCTCTCGCCGTTAGTCTTTTTTGAAAGTGGATAAGTTGATTTCAGTTATTACTTACTTTTAAACACTAGTATTTTTCTTAGTATTTATCAAAGTCAATCTCAGCAAAAGGATAAGCTTGAGAGTAACTCTTTTTTAACAACATCAAGGCTATCATTTTTCTAAGAATAATCTGACCATTAGCTAACAAGTCGAATTCTATATTATTTACTTCAGTGTTTCCATGAGATAAAGAATTTCTTATGTCACAAATTCGTTTAGCACTAGCTAATTCTTCTTTATTAAACCCGCTCAACTCTTTAAGTACTTTCAATATCTTTCTAGTGTCGGTCATCAATCTTTTTGAAATCACTGGCTTAAATTCATCAAATAGCTGTTTATGTCGTTCACTATATTCTTCATTTACATTCTGTACTAAGAAATCTGCAAAAAGATTTCTAAAATTTTCTATAATTTGTGGTTCAATATTTTTATAACCTTCTCTCCCTACTATCTCAAGCCCTTTATATTGGTTAAGCAATGCATCCTCATATAATTCTACGTCTAACGCATCAAGACTACGGCTAAAATAATCGATAGCCGCATAATATTTTTTTCTTACACTAAGTTCTTTTTCTTTTTGTTTCTTCTTATCTGACCTAACTATATTGTTTAGTGCTCCCATAAAATAATGAATTCTATTTATATTTTCCGAAGCTACCAACGGTGTTGCATCAATACTATTTATTTTTTTTATGTTATTTCTGTGGCTATTGGGATATTCGTTAATTAATTTTATACCAAATAAAAAATTTAATAATTTGTTCGCTCTTTCAACACTCGATAAGGCACGCCGATAAACTTGATCTAAATCTGCCAAATCTCCATCATATACATAACTGTCGATATCTAAGTAGGCAGAATACTGATCCCAACGATAATTATAATAAAAGCATTCATTGATCCAGAAGCCACTCCCCCTCCTAATTTTTAGTCTTATTCTCTCTTCATTTGGTCCTTCAATAGTAATCTTACAAGTGAGCTTAAACACAACTCTTCTCCACCATCTTTCATTTTTTCTAAAACAATATGCTATCAAACATTCCCTTCTTTTAAGGAATAGTGGGACGCTATAGATAGGCGATTCCATTTATTATTTAATTTAAAATTCTTTAAAGTTGCGTGATTTGCCTATCTTCTCTCTAGTTCTTTTTAGAAGATTGTACCCTGACTCCGGTAACATTTGAAAATGTTCAGGTCCAATTATTTGTGTAATCACTTTTGTAAACTCTTTAATTTTGTTCATTCCTATCAATATACAAAAATTTGGCTCATCTTCATATAGAACTCTTTCCATTAAAAAGCGTTTACGCTGGACTACATCCTTAAATAATTTATTGGATGCATACAATAAGAATACAATAATAACGGGCAACTCTCTGATCCTTTCTTCTTTTTTATAGTTAAATGCCATGTATGGGGTTAATATCACTTGCCGACCTCTATATTCTAAAAGTTTCCTACTTCTTGATGAAAGAAACTTGTTAAGATCATCTCTCGAATCTGAATCTAATAATAGAAAGTATCTAGCAGCTCTTATACACAGATGATCTTTTGTACTATCTAATAGTTTAATTAGTTGCTCAAACATGATTTTCATTTCTTGTCTAGGTTTCGGTGCAGGTCCAATCAATATATCATAGAAGCTTTCTCCTTCACCGTCAACACGGTCACTATTGATTTTTCTTGCCATATAGGCATCAATTTCATCTCTATGACTATCAATATATATTTCTTTTACGTCTTCAACCTTAACTATCTCACTAATACGTGTCGAATAGTCATTATATGCGAAATACATCCCTAGATGATCCAACTCATCATTTAGCTTTATATAGGGATTTTTAGAAGCGTTACTTCTTTGATATAGATAATTGAAGAACATACTTGGAGAATCAAATAATTCAGGGTAAACTCGCAAATCATTAACGGAAACACACCATACAGGAAGATCACTATTTTGGATAAATTCTGTCTTTTCAATATGGGAAGCTATTTCGTTAAAATCATCTAAAGTAACACAGCAAGCTTGAATAAATTTAATGTTCTCAATCAAAGAAACCATTTTATAACGCTTTTTACTCTCTTTATAGTAAATCTCTATCTTCCCTGTCCTATTGTACTCTTCAAAAAATCGTAAGGACTGTTGATAAGGATTTTCAGCTAAGCCAATTAATGATTTTTTGTAAGCTTCTTCATCAGAAAAAGGTGAAACGGGTGATAATGCTCCGCCCTTCACTTCAATAATAATCATTACATCATCAAATAGAATAATACCATCACATTCGCACCATTCATTTTTTCCATTTGCACCAACTGGAGCTTTGTAAAAGACACTTTGAAACATTTTGGATGCAGGTAAGATGGATTTAAAAAACTTGAAAGGTAATGCCTCTGATAAATCCTTTTGGATGTCATTAATCTTATTTGAAATACTGTCTTTCTGCCTACGCATAGCTCTTAGAACAGTTCTATAAAAGTTATCAATTAAATTATCAATGCAAAAACAGTAATATTTACCTCCAATACTGATGAAGGGCTTATATTTAATCGGAGACTCCTTTAAAATCACTTGTAGATCATTTTCGTAAAAATTTTTGCATTCGCCTTGTTGAAATGATAATTCCTTAATAAACTCTATAGGCCATCCTGTAATACGTTCAACATTAAAGTATTCAGCTACATTTAATAATGCATCTTCTGACAATTCTTCTGGTGAAGCACCACTTTCTATTAAAGCCTCCATAAATCCCATAGTGCGTATGTGTCTGCTAATTGCCAAAAGACCTTCTACTACATCAAAGCTCGTCATTCCGAAAACCTCATTTAAAAGATCTGTATACGGAGACAACATATCTGTAAAATGCTCTTTTTCAAAAAACGGATACAATGTTCCAGAAACGTTCATTTGCATTCCTTGAGAATACTTGATTAACTCATCCTTTGAGACGGCGTTCACATAAAAATTTCCAACGGAAAAGAGTTTCTCTAGTTCTTCGATATAAGCAAATATATCATCTTTATCTAAAGATCCATTCCCTACTATATCACTTGTCACTATAAGACTTTGTGTGAAGTCAAGTAATTTATTCATATGAGGCTTAACATTACCATGAACAGAGGACTCTATGTCCCCAAAATGGTAAAAAAACCTTTGTCCATACAACTGAATAAGGGTAATTAGAGGATTAGCTTTAAAGACGGTACTCCGAAGTTTTGCAAGGCTAATCTCCATCTTTTTCTCCATGCCTTGCATATCCATAAAAGGTAACAAATCAAATGACTCATTTTCCTCCATTTTCTATACACTCCATTTTATAAATTTTAATTTCTTCTTTCTCACGGAGTAAGCTGTCTTGAAATCAAATAAAGAATATATCGGGTTGGATATCCTTATACATAAGTCTCCTCAACTTTTCTTTCATCTTGGGGGTGTATCCCAACTGCATGTTGAATAACAGAAGCATACTCTGATATGGATAGAAATTCTTCTAATTTATATCCGCCAGATACTACAGCCTCAACTAACTTTAATACACTGAGTTCCTTTCCAGAAACCCTCTGGTCTTCTAAATACTTAACTGCCTTTTCAGTCATGTAATCTTCTAATTCTCCGTACTTTAGTATATATATATTAGATTTCTTTAGATTTTCAAAACAAGTATCAACTAAATCACGAATTTGATCATTTTGCTCAAAGTCAGAGTAACTAGCTTTTTTAGTAACATCTGTTCGAAATTGGCTCCATAATTCTTCCAGACTTTCGTCATACTTACCATCTTCACACATCTTGTCTAATAGTTGGCACAATAACTTAGCCTTTCCTGATTGGAATTTCTTTTTAATAGTCTTACTGTTCCTAAATGGGTCACTAGAATCTACACAGCATTGAGTCAGTATTTGTTTTTTGGCTTTCGCGATATTTTCTGAAGAATAATCCATTATAAAATCTTTTAGGCTCTCTATACCATTTGTGAAAAAGTCAAAATCAGCTACTACATAGGCTTCTATATTTAAATCTTTCAAAAGTTTTAAATACGTATGGAACAGGCTTTTTCCTCCGACTTTTATTACTGATATATTGTGGTAATCTAATGCGTTCTCTTTTTGTAAAACATCATTTGCAATAAAAGGAAAAATGTATTCCTCTCCACCTTCAACTAAGATCACTTTATCAGCAAAAAACAATTCTGCATTCTTACTCCAAAGAACTTGTTTTATTTTTTGAATTTCTTTTTCCCTTCCTTGTGTATCAATTTTTTTTACTTCTGTTTTGTTTGAAGCCTTCGGCTTTCTTACAACTGTTATATTTTCAATTTCTGTATTTCTTAAAAATTCCGGAGAATGTGTTGCCGTGATTACTTGGTTTCTTACAAATCCGTTCTGCTCAATAAACTCATCAAATTTATTTGACAATACACGTCTTGCATGAGGATGAAGATATAGTTCTGGCTCTTCAACAGCCAATAATGAACTATTTCTATGAAATTGCGAACAATAATAAGAAAAGAGACTAATAATTAACGCACTTTGAATACCCGACCCTTTATCTGCAGCAAGAGACTCTACTCCGTCATCAACAAAAAGGTTAACACCCTTATATATATCATCTTTCGTATTAGGCATTAATTGAAAGTGTACTTTATTGTGATGTATTGCCTCAGATAGTTTTTCTTTAATGTCTGACGTTGCATCTCTAAATACTTGATCACTCAATTGTTTTATTTCTTCTACTTTTCTATTGATTTGCTCTCCAACTGTTTTATCCTTTTTATCCCAAATATCCCTTATCAACTTTCCGTACCAAGACCATTGACTTAATTTAAATTGATTATTCGGATCACGAAATGCAGGTATGATAGCACTTGTTAAAACAGAATCTCGAAAATCCTTACTGATTGCCCACCCCCTATAATACATATCTCCTTGTCTAATAATCAGACCAAAAGTTTTAGAATACTGGGATTCATTATCTGCATCATCATTTTGTCGCTCCACATTTAAGTAAAAGTATATCTCGGTAGCATTAGTCAAATAATCATATAATCTATTTCTATTTACCCACTCTTTATCATCTTTCCAAAATGAGTCAGCATCCCTAGTGAATAAATTTTCCAAGTGTCTTATATCGTTCTCATCTTCATACCACCATCTTTTTTCACCCAATTGAGATACAAAGATTCCCTTACATTTTTCTAATAGTTCCTTATTAAAATTTGCCCCCTGTAACTTGGCACAAATAAAAAAGTGAGTTGCTACAAATGTATCTTCTTCATCACTAAACTCATCATACGTTTTTTCGGTATAGAAATCCTTCAACTCGATATTCTGGTAACTTGGCATCTTTTCTCCTAATAGTAAATCAATTGCTTTTATAATATTACTCTTTCCGGAATTATTTTTTCCAACTAGTACATTTCGGCCCGTATTAAACTGAAGGTGAACCTTTTTTAAACTACGGTAATTATAAACAAACAAATTAGATATATACATACTAGTCCTCCCCTAAAAGAAGAGGCAAGCCTTCGGTCTAGGTTTGCCTCTTCTTGAAGTTGATAAGTTAAGCGTTTTGTGGCCAATCTTTATACTGCTCTTTCGCTTCTTCCATAATTACTTTTGTGATGAATATAAGTTGTTGCCCTTTAATTCCCTCGTTCATTAAAACTTTCTTAACCGACATATTTACCTTAGCATAGATATTCTTGCGGTGTTCACTAGTCCAGTCCTGACTCAAGTTCCTCTTCAATTCTTTTACTACCTTATGAATGAGGTCCGCTAAAAACTTATTATCGAAGGCTTCCATTTTTAGTGATGTAATAGCCTTATAGAATTCAACTTCTTCATCAGACAGCCCTAAATCTTTACGGAAATCAGCCTCATCATCGACTTCGTTTTTCATATCGGCCATCATTCGTACAATATCGGCTGCTTGTATAATGCGGTTATGGTAGTCTTTTAAGGTCTTCTCAAGTAGTTCACGCATTTGCTTTTCTTTAGGGCTATTCCGTTTGAAATTGACTTGAATATGGTCTTCTAGTAGTTTTTTTAGTAATTTAAGTCGTAAATCTTCGTGGTCTTCTTTCTCCTGCATATCTTTTAGAAACTCTTCATCAAGAATACTGATATCGGGCTTCTCAATACCTGCAACCTTATAAATATCAACTGGTTCTTTAGATTCTAAGTGTTGGTCAATCAATGAATTTAGTCTTTCTTCAACCGTCTGGTTTGATTTGAAATCATTGTTTTGTGATGAGAGGTATTTCCTCACTTGAATTCGGACCATTTGAAATAGAGTAACTTCATCCGAATATGGAATTACCATATCGATATGTTTGACCAACTTATATGCCTTCTCTAGTTTTACGCAATCCTCAACAAACGCTTCCGGATCTCCGTTTAATTGGTCATTAACAAGATCTGCAATCAAATCATCGCGATTTACTTTAGAAAGAGCTCGCCAATCATCACGATGTTCAATATCACCAAAATACTTACGCACTTCCTCTAACTTATTATTAAAGACACCGATCGCTTGGTCGACATCTATATCCATATCATTTGTTGCGTTATCACCCGTATATTGGTTAGTTGCTTCTTTAAGAGATGTTGCAATACCAATAAAGTCAACGATAAGTCCACCTTCTTTACCAGGAAAAACTCGGTTAACACGTGCAATTGCCTGTATTAGATTGTGCCCCTTCATTGGTTTGTCTACATACAGGAATGACAGGTTCGGAACATCAAAACCAGTAAGCCACATTGAAACAACAATAACTAGTTTTAGAGGATCGTCAGTTTTCTTTAAACGTCCTTTGACTTCCTCTTGCTCTTCTTTTGTTTTAATGTGGGCGTATTTACTTCCTGGATTTATCTCTCGCCACGAGTCAGGGTCTTTTGATACATCACCTGTCATGATAATCTCCACTTCTGGACAGTTATCATGCTTCTTTAGTTCATCATACAAGCGAACGGCAACCTGACGGCTCATACAAACAATCATACCCTTTTGAAATGGATCTGCAGCCTTGTTGAAATGCTCTAAAATACTTTTTGAAAGTCTTTGGAGACGTTTCTGTGTACCAACAACTTTTTCTAAGGCCGCCCATTTCAATTTGTAAGATCGTGACTCCTCATCATCAAGCCCTACCTCGTTTACTAAATCAGTAAATTCTTCATCTATATCAGCACCATCATAATCTAATGGAATCATACGACTTTCATAATATAGTGGTAATACTGCTTTATCTTGAACGGCTTGTGCCATATCATAACGGTGAATGACATGACCAAAAATTTCTTCAGTATTATTACCAATTAACTTAACTGGAGTTCCTGTAAAGCCAACAAATGAAGCATTCGGTAAAGCAAAACGTAGTTGAGCTGCATACCCTCCATCAAATCCACTTTGTGTTCGGTGAGCTTCATCGGAAATCACGATAATGTTCCTTCGTTCCGATAACACTGGGTGTTTAGCTTCGCCTTCTTTCAAACGGAATTTTTCAATCGTTGAAAAGACAATCTGTCCGCCTTCACCTCTAAGGATTTCCCGTAATTGGTCTGCTTTTTTCGCATGATGAATATGTCCAATCAGACTCCGACCTTCTGAAAATGTGTCGTGGAGTTGCTCATCTAAATCATTACGATCCACCTGTACCACAACCGTAGGATTCTCCAAATCCTTATGTCTAGACAAAATTGCTGAATAAAATAACATACTGATACTCTTTCCAGAGCCTGTTGTATGGTACATCACACCAATTTTGTGATCACCGTTAGGGCGGGTCGCACGAATGGTTTCTTCAACTGCAAAATTCACTCCAAAAAACTGGTGATACTTTGCACCGATCTTAACTTTAGAATCACCTTTATCCAAATAAACGATAAAATTGCGTATATAGTTTAATAATCTATCCTTTTCAAACAAGCCTTGAATTAACGTTCGCATGGTGTTGACCACATTATTGTCTACATTAACACCATCTATTGTTTTCCAAGAAGCAAAGAAATCATAAGGAGCAGATGGCATCCCATGTTTCGTTTCGATGCCATCTGATATAACCGTGAATGCATTGTATTCAAAAAGTTGGGAGATATCATGGGTGTAATTACGGATTTGAGTATAGGCATCATAGACTGTCGCATTTTCTTTATTCGGGTTTTTAAGTTCAAATAAAATAATTGGAAGACCGTTCACATAAACAATAATATCTGGGCGACGGGACATGCGGCCTTCTATTGATAACTGATTGACAACCAAAAGATCATTATTTTCAGGAGCAGTCCAATCAATTGGATAGACGTGTTGGACTTTTTCTTCACCTTTATCCTCGTAAATAAACTCAAGACCCTTTACGCACTTTTGGTGGAAAATAAAATTCCTCTCTTCCCAGCCGACTCCTTCGTTTAATATAAACAAATTTGCTAAACGGCTAATTTCATTTTCAGGAATCATCGGATACGTATCACATAGGAAAGACTCAAGCCTTCCTTTTAGAGCAACTTCTTGTACCCTTTCCCGTTCTCCCCTTTGGAAAAGTTCCTGACCATGTAGATACGTATAGTCAAGCCCCGTCAACCGCTCTATCGTTGTTTCTTCAAAATCCGATTCCATTAAACGTCCCATGATTTGATTATTCCTCCCTTTTATTGCATCACATTTTCTACCTTTTCTTCGGCTTCAGATAAGTCAATATCACCAGATATGAGTTTTGGTAACAAAAAGTCTACTAACAACTTTAGATTTATATTTTCTAAATCATTCTCATTTTTTAACTTTATCCATGGTAAAACTAAATCGTCAAATTCCTTCAATACTTCTTTAGGCGGCATGCAGAACTTTGCATCCTTAAATGTTGTAGCATTGACCGCAGGATATGCACTCCCCTTAGCATTATTAACAAGATAGGAAACAAACTGATCTGTAATTACATGTAAGTACAGAAATGTAGAGGGAATTTTAACGGGTGTTAAAACTGCAAAACCCGTTGATACAACTGTATTTTCATATGGGTTATAAATATATAAAAAGGACTTCCTATTAGGTCTTACAGTTGACCAAATAACATCACCTGAATTCACAAGACGCTTAGCCCTTGATGGAGCATCTGAAAAAACATATTCAGTATAATTCTCTAATTTCCCCTGATATACTGAAGAAATATCAATATATTGAATTTTCTCATATGGAAAATCACTTTTTATATTTCGCTTGTTTATATCGGCAACATCCTTTAAATTAACAATTTTCCATCCGATCGGAATCTTTCCCAATTCTGCTTCTATAAATTTTTCATCTTGGAAAGGTCCAAAATCAACAAACCAGTGTTTGTAAAGGGTCATAGCCATTTCTTCAAGAGTTTGATTCAAATGTATATTCAGTTCAATTTTATTTGTTATATTATCTAAAATCTCTACTACCTTTGATTGGATTTCAAGAGGTGGAATTTCTATTTCCATTTCTTTAATCGATTGAATTGTAAGGGCTTTTTGTGTAGACCCTATAATTTGTTTATCAATTTCCCATTTTCCTTTTGGTGATTGTAACCAGTAGTAAACATATTTATTAGATACATCAGAAGAGAAATTCTTGAACCAGGTAAGGTTTCCATCTTTAAAATAAAATTCCTCACCTTCTCCTACAATGTATGGTACTCCAATTGTACCAACTGATGTTAAAAGAATATCTCCATGTGAAGGGGCTCCAAATTTTTCTTTTATCTCATTAAATTTATCAGTTGAAATGTATAATTTATCAGAGATTTCTTGACCATTATGTTTTTTTATGATCTCTTTTGAACGGTAAAAAGGGATTCCCTCTTCAACATAATCCTTCATAAAAATTCTCTTACTCGAACTAACCTCACAAATTTCCCCAACCTTTCTTCTAGAGTTGTTCACATTAACCCCTCCAGATTCTTTTTAATCTTCTCTTGGAGGTTGTTCGACTGTTCAAATTGCTGAAGTAACTTTGTAGTTAATTTTTCCATCTTTTGTTCAAAAGGTACTCCATCATCCTCTATTTCTTCTGTTCCCACATAAGTACCTGGTGTTAACTTGTAATCATTATCTTTGACTTCATTAACAGTAGCCACCTTACAAAAACCAGAAATATCCTCAACCTTTTCTTTATCGAATTTAAAGTTATGATACAGATTAGAAATCTCTACTATTTCTTCCTCTGATAATGCTTTTTGTTTTCGGCTCACTAATGAACCTTTTTGGCGTGCATCGATAAATAGAATTTCATTTTTACGTTCTCGATAGTCACCTTTTCCGTCACGGTTTTTATTTATGAAGAATAGACAACACGAAATTCCTGTAGATAAGAAAAGTTTATCAGGTAAAGCCACAATGCAATCAATATAACCATTATCAACAAACCATTCACGAACGGGTCTTTCCCCTCTTTGATTAGTTGTCATTGCCCCATTAGCCATAACAAATCCAGCCGAGCCATTATCATTTAAATGATGAAAGAAATGCTGCATCCACATATAGTTTGCATTAGAGTCCGTCACAGGACCTATTAGACGTGAATCATCACTTGATATGCGATCTGCCCCCCACCCATCCTGGTTAAATGGAGGGTTAGCAATTACATAATCAGCTTTTAAATCTGGAAACTTGTCATCTAATAATGAGTTTCCTAGGCGAATATCTGCATTTAAACCATGAAGTAGAACGTTCATTTTCCCTAATCGAGCTGTAGTAGTCACGTTTTCTTGACCATAGAACGACAATTCATGACGTCGGGGAGAGTATTCCTCTGATTGAATGAACATGCCCCCTGAACCACAAGCAGGATCAAATACAGTTCCCTTGATAGGCTCCAACATCCTAACAAGTAGACTTACTACTGAATAAGGAGTGTAGAACTCTCCCCCACGTTGTCCCTCTGTAGATGCAAATTCAGAAATGAAGTACTCATAGACTCGTCCAAGAACATCTACACTGCGCTCATCAATGGCGCTAAACACATCTCGAGAAAAGATTTCAATTAACCCCGATACGTTTTCAGCTGGTAGATTACTCCCTTGAAAGATTCGAGGTAACATTCCTTCTAAATCAGGGTTTTCTTCCTCTAACCGCTTCATAGCATTATCAAGTATTTCTTTTATGTTTGGTTGTTTGGCGTTCTTTAATATGTATGACCAACGTGACTCCTCTGGAACAACATACACATTTTCGGACATATACATGTCTGGGTCTTCTTTGATTATCTGTTGTGTTTCTTCATCAGATGCATACCAGTCACTTTTAGGATCCTTAACTAAATTGTCTATCTCTTCTTTACGCATGTCGTAACGATTTGATAAGTAACGTAAAAAGATTAGTGGTAAAACGTAATGTTTATAGTCAGCTGGTGCAACACTTCCACGCATGTTTGTGGCTGCGTCGAACAAGTCTTTTTGAAAATTTATATCTGCTTTTGCTACCATAAGTAAACCTCCATAATATTTCTGTTGTTTTCAGGAACTATGTTGTATGTATTTGTATCCATTTTACCATATCCTCTAGAAAATCAAGTAATATAGTTGGGAATTTTCATCCAATACAAATTCCCTTTGCATTTTGCTCTAATTTAACGCTAGTTACCGAGGACTCCGTCCCAAAAAGGGTTAACTGCTCGGGTTCAAATAGATCTATTCATAAAAACTAATTAAGTTAAAGTCCCTGTATCCTTTGTGCCCCAACGGTTTTAACACTTTCGCCAAAGGCGGGACAGTAACCAGGATTATCAATTCTAAACGGGCACTTAATGCCCGTTACTTACATAAGGTTATTGAAGTGGGCACTAAGTGCCCGTTTACTCTCAAGGCGCCCTAAATGAAAATTTAGAATCACTCCAAAAAATAACCATCTAGTAAGAAAAAATGATAAAAATTTTCTGCCCCTACTAGGTATTAGTTATTATTCTGTCCGTTAAAATTCGTGCCCCGGGTATGTCAATCTTGAAGAATAAAGACATTAAAAATGACTATATGAGACTAAACCCCTTCGGGTTATACATCGGCGTCCTCCGGACAAAATTCTATCAAACCTCTTCCCCTTTGATTAGAAATAGCTTTTTAAACCCTTAAAACCTTCCCCTCATACTTTCTATTGTGATGATTATAAATCACATATTATATCTTCTTATCTTTGTTCTACATCATTTCGAAAGGAGGCATTACAGCGAGTTTATAATCTTGTCATATACCTAGAACAAATCATTATAACAACTAAAACATCGGAAGGATGAATAATTCATGCATACTTGTCATTTCTGTCATACTAGCATTTCTAAAGCTTTTGTAGGTTCAAAAAAAGAAAGAAAAGTCTACTCTTGTTTTACATGCTTCATACAAACACTAAAGCCTTTTAAGTTTGATGAAGAGGTAATTTACTATCCCATGTTTGGTATTCGAGAAATTCAACCTGCGGATTCCGTTGCCTACTATGACAAAGGAGGCAACGAACTTGCTAGAGTCTATTTAAAGTCCTATGATGAAGGGCTTTTAAGCTACTTGAAAGAAGAACTAGCTCAAGACACAGAACTAACAACTGACGATATGACATTAGTCATTGAACCTCATGATATTCGATTAAAAGAATAAAGACAAAAAGAGCTAATGGTCTATATTTTATTGTATAGACTATTAGCTTAAATCTGTGTTAAAGAGTATACATATAATAGTTATATACCGTATTAATGTACATTACCTAACCCAAGCTCTCTTTTGTTTTGTTAGATATTATAGGATAAGTATCGATATAAATATTGTAAAAATGCCATTAGATTTAAATTGCTTTACATTCTGTTAATCTATGTTCTAAACCAACTTCTATCATTTCGTCATGGCTCAGGATAATTATATCCCATCCATTAATTTCTAACTCTTCCTCCGCAGCGTTTCTTATGGATTTTTTCATCAATTCTCTAACTGTCATATCTAGTTTTAATCTTTTTATTTCTTTCTCAAGAAATTCCAAAAATCCTTCGTCAGAAGCCTCATTGAATATATTATAGTCAAAAGCTTCATAAAATCTTTCTTCATCAACCCAGTCAATAAACTTACACAGTTCCTCCGCATTAACTGGAACTTCAAGACATTTGTATCCTTCATATGAATGTTTAACAACTTCATATGAAGATTCAGTACTACCAATACGACCGAACAATTCCTCTGTTTCTTTCCAAAGGCAGTTTTCACAAATTCTACTACCTCCAAAACATACTATAAACTCTCCATCTATTTCTTTATTACATCTAATACAGTTTTTCATTTTCCTCACTCCGTTTTAATTTTTCAAGTTTAACCCAAACTTTTTAATTTTACTTTTAGAGTCCCTATAAGGTTATTAATAATAGTTTTGGGACTCCTAGGCAAATGCAGCTAATGAATTGAATTAGAAGTATTCCACCGTTACTTAATCTATATTTAAAGCTCTTTGCAAATCGAGAGTCAATCTTTGCAATAAACTTTACAACAGCTATGCAACATAAATGAATAAAAAGTCCTGCTTGGATTTAGAATTTTTTTACAATGCTTTAGATAACTATTAAAGGAATTATGATATCCCTTAACAGTTATGCCTGTGCTTCCAATCTATTTTCCTACTAAATATTGTTAGCTCCCTTTTAAAACACTTCTAGCGCTGTGCAATTGAATAGATAAATCTACACGCGACATGTTCCATCTTTCTACATTTGGTAAAAGAAATAAAAATTCTTTGAAAAGAGCCATATGGTAGTCCTTTTCAGCCCTACCTCAAGGCTCCTATATATTAAAACTAAACTGTAAACAGCTTAGCTGATGTGTTAGGTAGGAATGGTGTGTCACTGTCACCAGGTAATAAAATTGGGTTAATTCCTGATTTGCATAAGTGTTCCCTGATAAATTCATTGAACTTATCCTTAAGTATGTCAAAGCTAACCTTACTATTTGCTCCTCTATATGGTTTTGGTACACTCTCAGCATCATTTTTTATTGCTTGTAATGCGTTAAAAAAAGAGCCAGAAACCTCAATAAATCTCAAGACTTCAAGTACCTTCTCTTTTGTCCTTCGTTGTTTTTTCATTCCCATTATCAGTTTCGCAGCTTCATCATATGTGTAATAGTCGCCCACCTTAATGTGACGCTCGTGGTGGGCTTTTAAAACAGCAAGTGCAATATCTTCTTTGAACAAGCCAAACCATTCGCTATGGTCAATTTTGTACTTCTTTAGTAAATATTTTGGTTTTAAACATTGGTACTCAAATCGATACAGGCCGTTAGCTTTTTCTTTTAAGGCTGCCGTCCTATTTGTTTTAGAAAGCTGATTACCTTTATTATAGGCATTGATTCGCGAGCTATTGCACGTCTTGTAGGTACTACCTGATTTCTGTAGTCCTTCATAACGGTAGGGTATTGGCCCTTTGCTTTCAAGTGTTGTATACAGCTCCACATGTGGTGTATAGAACTGTTTTGCATAGTCAATGCGAGATAAGATCCACTTCCCATTTGTTAATGAAAAGTAAGGATGAATGGACTCAAGCGTTTCATTTAACACCTTCTGTAGAGCTTCTACGTTCTCCTGACTACAATGGAACAGCTCAATACTTGCAGCTCCTTCTAACAGTTCCGTCGGATTGGTCTCAATGGCTATCCTATACTTTTCACTATTATTTAGTCTGGTTATGTTAATTGCTCTCACTCCAGATTGTCCAAGTGGATCAGTGACCTTACAATAGTTTCCTTTAAACCTTATATCCTCTTCTAGCTCAGCCCCCAATAAGTGTACAGCTGAATGACCAGCTATTAAAGCAATCTCAAATGTATCAATCATAACTTCCTCTCCCCTCTAGTTTTACCGGTGTATTTTACACTTCTTTTAAAGTTACTTGCTGAAAAGTCACTTCTTCACAACAATTGCAAAGTTTTTTATATTTTTTGCAATTAAGTTACACAAACAGATTCTAACGATTGTATTAACTCAGAATATTGTGCTTTCGCTTCATCATCCAAACGATCCAACAGAATAAGCAATTCCGTTACACGATCTTTCAGGTCAGTAGGCACTTCATTTTCTTCCACAAAGTAGGAGAGTGGCTGCTCAAGCACTGTAGCAATCTTTAGAAGGTGATGAACCTTCAAGTGAGTTTTCCCACTTTCGATACGCCAATAAGCATGTACATCAATACCCGTACGTCTTGCCATCTCTTCTACGCTGTAGCCTTTCAAACAACGAGCCGCTTTAAGTTTATAGTTGTTGAACTGCATAATGAACCTCCTTTAATGTGATGCCTTCAAAAGGATTATTACGCATGCCATGACGCTATAAACACAATAGGTCGTTGCACTTTTCGCATGATTATGGCTGAAACTAATACATTACCTACTAATTCTTGAGCAATACACATATAGCACAGCAAAACCCAACCACTCTGGTATGAAGCCAACAACCGTAAGACAACGTATTTTAAGGGATACTTGCTTTTAAAAGAAAACCTGTTTTCATCACGTTTCCTCCGTTTTTTTAAAAAAGTAATATTTTTTCCTCTGAAACCTAGTTAGTAGTTAAATTGTTTAATTGCTGAAGTAGCACGGTATTTTCAATGTTCATTTCCTCTATCTCTAATATCATTTCATATGCTTTAATAATTATCTTTGCATCTCGAATAGGTAAACCTTCTTCTAATCGTGTTAATCTAGTGTAACCAATTGAGGTTTGCCGAGAGATATAAGCACGAGTTAACTTAAGCTTTTTCCTTCTTTCTAAAAGTTGTTCACCCTCTTTTCTCCATTTCATCATTCTTGCCTTATTGAAACGTTGCATTCTTTCCTCTTGACTTTCATTTTGTCTTTCATTCATTAAATCGACTAGATTCATAAGTTAACCTCCTAGTTATGATAGAAAACAAAAAACGCCTAGGCAATCAAATTATATTAGACCTACAATAAAGAAAGGTCTTTCAACAAATTGACGCCTTGGGCGTTTTATCTTAAGTGTTTTTTTAACCATTTTTATCTATCAGTACGATTAATTGTACAACAACTGGAACAAAGTATCCGAGGATTCTGCTCAATCTAAAGGGAGGTATTATTTCTTTCTCTGATTAATAGTGCTTCACACGAAACAATTGCAACTTAATAGTGCATTATATAAATCTTAAATTATAAAGATACTGTTAACAGGCAAATTAATTGGTTGCTTAGCCACAAAAAAATATAACGGCTTACGAAAGAGAAATAGACTCTTTACTAAGACGTTGATTAAAGTCCTTAGATAAATGAGAAAATAGGATTTCTTGTTCTGCTTTTTTGCCATCCTCGCTCATTTTTTTAAGAACCATAGAAATTTTATCGTGTAAAAAATATTGTCCTAACATTTTGTTTATCTGATCGTGATCAAACGATTCTAAAGGCTTATATATACCTACTCTCTCAAACCATTCTGTTGAATAACCAAACAGATATACTGAAATATCTTGCCCTTTAAGTTTTCTACATATATCAAGAGCTATCTGCAAGCCATAAGGATCCAGATCAGGCCATATAAACACTTCCTTTAACCCCAATTCACAAGCCTGATTTACAATACTGATTTCTTGTGATGAAATAAATCCACTCCCTAATATTACCGACCATTCCTTATTACTTAGCAGTTTACTTTTTACGATAGAAAAATACAGATCTGGATTTTCAATAATAAGTATGGAATGTGGTATCCAGTTTGTTATTTTTAACTCACTAATCATTTCTCGTGGAAAAGCAGTATAATCCTTAAACGCAAGACTAGTACCACTATGTCCCTCGTATATCCAAGTGAATTCTCCTGACAATACAACTTCAGCTCTATTGTCAATGATTCCATAGTCTTCAAGGCTGTCTCCGAAGTATTGTTGAATGCGCTTCTTATCATTCACTTGAATCGTCTTAGTATCACCGAAAATTTTCTGAGAAAAAGTCTTCCAATATTCTTTTCTTTGTTGCTCAGTATTTTCATATAGACCATATAAAATTCGAATAAATTTAAAGTAGCCTTTAACTGAAGATGATGATACAACCACATTGCCTGTAGCATCAACAATCTCAGCTTTGCCATTTTGAAAAAACAAATGCTTTTGCTCAAGTAATAGTTTATAGAGTTTTTCCCCATGATCCGTTTTAGGAAGATAGAGAGATGGAAAAGGGCAAGATATCCATATCGGTATTTCCGAAGGATTCCACCCTATAAAGTGGCGAATATCATGTAAGTACTTCTCGTTATATTTAACCTGTTTAATTTTCCATCCTAATGGTACCTTTTCCTCTTTATATATTAAAATACCATGCCCATGAAGTTTTCTTATAGCATCATCGACAATATCAAATGGGTACTCTTGTAGTAAATTTCTCTTTAATGGATCCCAGCGTTTATTGTTTTTTCCTCTTAGTAGCTCAGAGAGAAGCTCAAAAGCTACTGGTTGTTCTTCCTTACTAAGTAATTCCTTAATATGACAGCGATACTCTTGAATTCCATACGTCTCTCTTTCTTTTGGACTTAACAGGTTTTGTTTACGACACATTATACACACAGACCATCGCTTACGTGTACTTAGAAAGTAATCACCTTTAATTTCAAACGCTGACCACTCAGTCTTTTGTTTGTATGAATGGTCACATGAATTAAATGGCGTTTCGTTTTGCAAGGTACTCATCATTTATCACTCCATACGTAATCGGTGGTGCAACCTCTTCTGAGACTCGCTTTGGTCGGAAATTAACTTGCATATCGACCCATGGCATAAGCAATTTAACATTTTCCGAATAAGGCATTGCGATAAAAAATTGCACGCCTGTTTGTCGTAAAAATTCGCCAGCGACATTAATACGTTCCTGATCTAAATGCGCAAACGGTTCATCTAAAATCATAAAACTCAAGCCACCATCAGAACGAATTGCTGCAAACGTTAATAATAGTGATGCAATTGCCTTTTGACCGCCACTTAAACGTGCTTTGTTACGATAGCTATTCATTTCTTTACCATGGAATCCAATTCGATAATCTACCTTCCACTTTTCTTCACCTATATGAAATGCTCGAAGGTCTGCTTGTATACTTGTCTCTTGAGAAAGCTCCTGTAACGACTTACGAATGTTTGTAAATACTTCCTCGACCATCGTGTGATACTCTTGTTCAGCTAGAGCGTGCTTCTTCTCTAAATCACCTAAGTTTTCCTTTACCTGTTCGATTTCATCTCGATGATTTTGTAGTACCTTTTGATGTTGCTTATATTTTTGCTCTAATCGGATCATTTTTTGTTCTTCACCTACCAGAATGATATCTGTATTAGATATATTTCGTAACATCTTTATACGATTCTCTAACTCTTTTATGGTTTGGTGGTAAAAATCAATTGTTGCAATGTTTTCTAAATACTCTGCATTTTTTACATATTCCATTTGTTCCATAGTTAGCTGCTCTTCTGCTTGACTTAAGGCTACCTTTGCTTTATTTACGTTTTCTTCTTCCGATTGTAAGTATGGTAACAGATCATCTTTTTTAGATTCTTTTTCAGAAATAATACCCACTACTCGGTTTAAATTACTATGCAGTGTTTTAATACTTTTGACAATGTCTTCCTCTGATGCATGTTTAAGCTCAATTTCAACTTCTAAACTATTTAAATTATTTTGAACCTGCAGCTTTTCCGAAGATAGGTCATCCATCTCTACTTTTTTTGCTGGAACGATTCGAACATGCTTTTGGATATCTATTATCTCTTGTATCTCTTTTAACTTCTTTTTGGTGCTATTCATCGTATTTTCGGCCTGTTTCCATCTTGGAATTAATTGTGAAAATTTACTTTTTGCCTCTTTTAGCTGCGCCTTATAAGCTTCTTTCCCACAAAATATCCCATTTTCCTTTATAGCTCGACCACCGCGTTCTACGACTTTGTATGGATATGGGTGATTTAAAATCGCACTTTTACCCTTTTTAATCCACTCATACGCCTCCTCCATCGTGTCACAAACCATATAATGCTCGAACTTCTTCAAATAACCCATTATTCGATTATCAAGAACTTTCACTTTATTTAATACAGATTTCTCATGTAACTTACATGGATTAGAGTTAAATGGCGATATCCAAAATGGATACTTTTGTTGTTGAGCAAGCTTCATTACATTTACCCAAGCTTTATCAGACACTGTTATAGTAAATCTCTCTGACCCTAGCAAAGCCTCAATTGATTGACGCCAAGATTCATCTGAAATTTCAATGTAGTCAGCAATTAAGAGGTGCTCAATCTTAGAACCTTTTAAAGTATCAATCATCTGCTGTACGCTTTTGGGAAACTCGACGGCACCTTGCTCTTCTAGCCTTTGAATAGTTTTTTCGCATACTTCTTTTTCATGATCAATAACCTTCCATGTTCCAGTAGCTTCCTCGTATTCTTTTTCTGCTGCATTCTCTTTAGCTTGAAGCTCTTTCTCATCAATAGGTTCAATATTTTCGTACTGTTTTAAGAAATCAGCTACTATAGCCAGACTTGCTTTTAGTTCTGACAGTTCTATTTCAAAGGATACTTTTTGATCTTGTAATGTTTTAAGTTTTGCTTTTATATCGGTATATTTACCTTCAATAATAGGAGCTTCTTTTTCGTATTGAATTTGCTCATTCATTAAATACTGTATATCTTGATAAAGACGTTTATACTGCTCTTCCATATTTGCATAATTATTAGTGGACTTCTCAAGATCATCTAAGTATTGTGCATACTGTGAAATAGGTAGATCAAATCTATATTGCTGTATTTGCTTCGTAGCGTCATTAATTTGCTTACACCGCTCTATACGCTGTTGCAATTGCCGTACACGTGCCTCTTCAAGCTCCTTTTGTTCTGCTAACGCTTGGAACTGCTGTTGCTGCTCTCCGATTCTTTTTTTTATATTATTGAATTCATCAATTCGTTCCTGTTCTCCACAAATATCTAACAAGTAATTGGCTAAACCTTCCTCATCCTTTTTAAGTACTTCTTCCGTATTCCCTTGACTTAAGCTAAAGGAACGTATGAGCGCCTTAGAAATACCTACCTCATGAAATTGTCTATGAAACTGTTCTACTTCTAACCAACGAAGCGTTTTCTTGAGGTCCTTTTCTAAATCAAACTCTCCATCATTAATATAGTAATTTCGTTTCACACTTGGATCATTAAGCATAAGTCGACAAACTATCGTGACTACATCTTTCTTTTTTCCAATAGGATCAAACGGTCTCATATTATATGCCTTTTGAAAGCTATTATCAAATCGACCTAACACATAGATTTCAAAAACATCATTTCTTTCAAAAAAAGTTCGTAAACTATGACCATTATCAAATTTTGACGCTCCAAAAAGTAGACGAACCATATTATTAAATGTAGTTTTTCCAGAGCCATTTTCCCCTACACCAGCTGTAATTTTTTCATGAAAAATTACTTCTTGTCTGGGGAAATAAGAGAACCCTTCTGATTCAATACTTAGCAATCGAATCGGTGCAATCCTTCTTTTAGTTTGCGCTAGCATAGTTATCGCCTCCATCCTCATGACTAACGATCTCTTCTAATCCACTAAACGTCTCTTCTACATCTTCCTTCCTTTCTTCATTTTCATGAATTAGAAAGTCTATTACCTTGTCCTTCACTAAGTCATACATTGTAACCGGGTTAATTGCCGTGGTAAGACGTGGACCTGCTTTTATTGCATTCCTTTTTCCCCATATAGACTGTATAAAATCGTACTGTCGTAACAACGTAAGAGTTCTACGTAGGTTTTGACGACTGCCAATATGCTGTTTAAAATTCTCAAAAAGCTGATCTTCTGTTATATATGGGTCTTCTTTTAAGCCTTCTTTCATTGTTGAATCTATTCTAGGTAGAATCAAATAACACCATAAAATTGCAATCATAGCTTTTGCTTGAATAGTCAAACCCTTCCCCAGCTCACCTTCAACTAAATCGGTTAGTGAGCGTATGTGAGGCTTAATTCGGGCATCATAGCAATCGGAAATCGGATCATCTACAAACTCATAACCCGCTTGATCAAGTCGCTCTGCTACCTTCTCTTTAAGTCCTAAATTATATTTTAATTGTGGAAACAAGTCCCTAGTACAAGCACCAGTTGTTAGCTTTGCACAAATTTCATCAGGTGTATACTCATTCATTATGATCTCTCCTTTTTATTACTCCTTTTGATAAGGTTGAAAATACCTGGTTATTATACATTTCCGTCTGCGAAGATATATCTAGTGAAAGCGAATCAATATCGTACTGATTTGAAAGTGCTTTTGCATCTAAAAAACATATGGATGCTAGATACATAAAGGCATCTACCTTTGTTTTCTGTGAAAAAAGAAATGTATGTAAAGGGATTTCAGAGGTTTCAGATAATGCATTTGCGATATCGTTTTCAACTCTATGAAGGTATGGTTGTTCACCCTGATCTTGCTCTATGCTTCGATACCCCTTCACTCGAGGACTTATTTTTCTATCCTTTACCTTCTTTTTAAGAGATAAAAATACATTTAGTGACGTTACAATATCGTTTTCATCTACCCATTTCGCATTTGATGGGACAAACCCTACTTGATCAACTAAGTTTCCTAGTACAGAAAAGCTAGATTTATACAGGAAACGGTCTACATCTTGCCTTGTAAATACACTTTCCCCTAATATGGTTGCTTCAATTAAATATTTTTTTCTGATATCCAGGAGATCTATAATCTCTCGCTTTGTAGCCAACAATATATTTATTGAGCTTCTATCAGATTCATTAAAAGAGATACCTTTCAATTTTTTCTTATCATTGAGCTCTTTTATTCGATTGATAAACTCTTTAATCACTTCTAGGAAATCGCTCATTTTTTTCGATGTTTCCAAAATTCGTTCTGGATTTTTAGAAATAATAGAAGTTTTTATTTCATCCATACATCTCTGCAAACCATTCATAGCCTGGTCACGAAGAAATTCCGTTGACTCCATATCTAAATCCATTGACTCAGCTGCTTTGAAAATTTGATTCAATGCAAACTGAAACGCCATCTCATCCATCTCATCACCTTTATACATAAATGGAAGAAAACGAATAAACAGAAGCCCTGGTTTTGATAGTGAATAATGCAAGCTACCTTCTTCGCGAATAAACCAATTACTGTTTATAAGACTATTCAAAATAGAGTTAATAATTTTCTTCGGATAAAGTGGAAACATCGCCTCCATCTCAGCACGTGTAAATGACGTTTTATTGATGTCTCTTGACAATTGCAATAAAACGAAGAGTTTATGAGAAAACAGCTGTTTTGAGCTAGCTACATGGCTTAACAGCTCGTACAAATATAAAAATCCCTCTGTATGCGGAACCTTTGGAAGTTCATCGTCCTCCCACGAATTTAAACCAACTTCTTCCGTCAAGAATGTCACCTCCTGCATTTTATTTCGTTGTCACCAATCTAACCAAATTCAAAAAGTTCCATACCTAAAAGTACAAACTTTTACAATTTTTTATCTGTTGATTTAATCCAAATGAAAAAATTTACGTCAAAGCAATTCCTATTGACAACTAATAATAAATTTTGTAAATTGTATTTAATAGCTTAAAAAACTAAAGATAAGTTTTAAAATATACACAAAGACAAAGCGCATTCGCGATAAGTACTGTTAGACTTCCTACTTGGAGTCTGCACTTATCCGCGGATGCGCTATTTGTTTATAGAAAAAACACATAAGTAACATTAAGGTTATGTGACAAGGGTGGGACACTTCTGTTTGTCCAAACTAATGAACACTCAAGACACCTAAAACACTTCAGATAAAAACGTTTAGAAATCGAAAAATCATTTAAATCTGGAGGAAAACAATATGCAACAACTATCTGTTAACTTAACTATACCTATCCCTAGTGATTCTGTACTTATCTCAAAAGTGGAGCTGGAAGAATTAAAACAGAAACAACTAGCAGGTGTTTATTGGTCAATGAAAGATCTTGAAGTAAGAATTAATAAAAAGCACGAATGGATTAAAGAGAATATCCTTTATCCTACAAAATTTCGAGAGCAGCTTGATGTAGAGTCAGGTGGATTTGTCTTCTATCCAAAAAGTAAAGGACAAACATGGTCCTTTCATGCAACAAAAATGGCTGAATTTTTGGAGAATAATTTTCACCGAATATTTTCTTAGTACTAAATGAAATTCAAGCATTAATTCCTGTTTTGTAGGAAAAGGATTCACTACAACTTTGAAATGAAACTTGTTATGATAAGGGTGACCTATTTTGGCCAGGCCACCCTTACCAATAAAAGTGAGGGGAAACTATGGCTAGCATTCAAAAACGAGGTAAAACCTATCAATATACTGTCAGTCATTATGTAAATGGTAAAGCACAACCTTTAAGAAAAGGAGGGTTCAGAACAAAAAAAGAGGCTCAGATAGCTGGAGCAGAAGTAGAAGCTCAATTGAGTAAAGGAATTGTTCCCCATCTGAAGCCAGCACCTATAGATGAGTATTTTGATAAGTGGGTTAAGCTCTACAAATCTAATTTAAGTGTTACAACCCAACGACATTATCAATATACATCCAAAACAATCAAAGCATATTTCGGGAGCACACCTTTACAAGAAATTACTAGACACGATTATCAGATGTTTTTAAACGAGTTTGGCTCTAATAAAACTCGCGAAACCGTTGAAAAATTAAATACTCATATCCGGGCTTGTGTAAAGGATGCAGTAGAAGAGCAGATTATACACCATGATTTCACAAGAAAAGCTAAATTAACATGGACAACACCTTCTAAAAGGTCTATTGAGAAACATCTGAATTATCAAGAGAGTGAGCTACTATTAAGAGAAATTCGAAACAGGCTTGATAAAGGATTGAGTTATTCCTTATTACTTTTAGCTTTGACCTCAGGTATGCGTTTTGCTGAGTTAGTCGGACTTACACGAAGTGATTTTGACTTTGTAAAAAATACTATCACAATCAATAAAACGTGGGGCTATATGAAGAGAAGTCCAGAAGGCTTTGGTCCAACAAAAAACGAACAATCAAATCGTACAATAAAAATGGATCAACGAACAATGCTTCATTTCAAAAAGTTGTTTGCATCAACACCTAACAATATTCATAAATTAGTTTTTTACAGTCCTAAGTCTAAATACAAAGTCATTTGTAATACGGCGGCAAACAATCTTTTAAAGAAAATCTTAACTGATCTTGGTATAGATCCAATAACGATGCACGGGCTCAGACATACACATGCCAGTGTTCTCTTGTATAAAAAAGTTTCAATATATTATGTCAGTGAGCGCTTGGGTCATAGCGATATTGAGACGACTTTAAAAGAATATACCCACGTAATTAAGGAATTACGTGAAGAGGATGAACGAGGAACAATGAAAACATTTGAGGAAATGGTTGTGTAATTTTTGTGTAATATGAGCTCAAATCATATCGTTTTCTATCGTGTTCTAAAAAAATAAAAAAACTCACAAACATTGATTTATCAACGTTTATGAGCTATCTGTTTGTTTTAAAATTAACGTAAAAAATACTAATGGTACCGGTGGTCGGGGTCGAACCGACACTCCAGAAGGAACACGATTTTGAGTCGTGCGCGTCTGCCAATTCCGCCACACCGGCATATAAATTAATGTCTAAATCATCGCAATATTCCCCTTACGTGACTCATGACAAATAATATCTTAACATGTACTCTAATATGATGTCAAAGCTTTTTTCCTATAACCTAAACGACCGCAAAAAACTACCTACCTAAAGTAGATAGCATTGTTTTGTATATGTTATTTCATATCAACTAATTCTCTTCGATTCGCAGCTTGTGGAGGCATTTCTAACCATCTATTCTCAATCATCAGTTTAGCGCCGTCCTCGGAATATTTCGCAACCTCCCCCATAAGCTGTGTATATTCAACTGCTATATCTCGTCTTGGACTTGTTGCCATGCTCAAACCATAATATCCTAACCCTGTTGCAATCAACGCTGTCGTTTGGAACATCATAAGCTTATCAGAGAAAACAGTTGATGTACTTTTTGTAACCTCTGTATCCCACGTCATCGGTACGGGAAGGTCATTCTCTCTCATCAACTTACTAAAAACATCCACATGCTTAGAGGCTATGTCTTTACCTCTCATCATGAATTTCTTGATTTCTTTAGATTTAGAAGATTGAGCGAATCCAAGTAATGTAGCGATTCCTAATGCGTTACGCTGTATATTGGCATAGAGGTTTGAAATTTCCAGTCCAGTTAACGCTCTTCGTTTTCCAAACCATCCAGCTAAAAATCTTTTTGAATCAACAAATTCCACAGCTTCTGGTGTTAGTAAATATGGTGGCCGGATATACAGACCCTTTGACAAAAGGACATCAGTGGCCATTTTATGGAGCTGGTTCGATTCTACAAAGCATTTAGAAAAATATGCATAGATGTCATCTCGAGCCGTGAGTGAAATCGCCATACTATAATTATTCATACCGATTTGAGCCATTTGCTTTATATAATTAAGGAAATAGCCATCTGTATACAATCGTGGAGCGTCAATATCCACATCGTGCTCTTGACTGAATCCGACAGGTATTGGATAGTTCTCTTTCTTAAAGGACTTCTCTAAAACCTCGAGATGATTTAGTGATGTTTTTAGCGCCTTAATAATAACAGGTCGGATGTCTTGATCCTCTACTTTATTAGAAAAATATTTCAACACACATACTAACATACTGTCATTCATATAGCCTGTCCATAGCTCTGATAACTCCGCTGCTGATAATCGAATATTGCCATTCTTTTTCGCCATAATCTCTACCTTCCAACTTGGTTTGTTTAGACTCTTTCTTAGTTTGCCCTTATTCAACCATCAATTCCAAACAATTTATTCCAAATTAGAAGTATAAACATATCAAAAAGCATGATAGGGGTCTACTACCCTTACCATGCTTTGTATATGTATAAAAATAAAATGGCGCGCCCTGAGAGATTCGAACTCCCGACCTTTTGATTCGTAGTCAAACACTCTATCCAGCTGAGCTAAGGGCGCATGGTGCCGAGGGCCGGACTTGAACCGGCACGATAGTCACCTACCGCAGGATTTTAAGTCCTGTGTGTCTGCCAATTCCACCACCCCGGCAAGGCAGAAATATATGTTGTGGAGGCGGCACCCGGATTTGAACCGGGGAATAAGGGTTTTGCAGACCCGTGCCTTACCACTTGGCTATGCCGCCAATCACATTTAATTATTTGGAGCGGAAGACGAGATTCGAACTCGCGACCCCCACCTTGGCAAGGTGGTGTTCTACCACTGAACTACTTCCGCAATATGGCTGGGCTAGCAGGATTCGAACCTGCGCATGACGGAATCAAAATCCGTTGCCTTACCACTTGGCGATAGCCCAACTATATGGGGCGGCTGATGGGAATTGAACCCACGAATGTCGGAATCACAATCCGATGCGTTAACCACTTCGCCACAACCGCCACAAAGCTTATATGTTATTGGCAGGGGCAGTAGGAATTGAACCCACACCGGAGGTTTTGGAGACCTCTGTTCTACCTTTAAACTATGCCCCTAAAATGGTGGAGGGGGACGGATTCGAACCGCCGAACCCTGAGGGAGCGGATTTACAGTCCGCCGCGTTTAGCCACTTCGCTACCCCTCCAAAACAACAATTTCTATATTACACAATCAATTTTCATTCGTCAATATGTGTAAGGAAATTTGTTAAAAATGCCGGCCAGAGGACTTGAACCCCCAACCTACTGATTACAAGTCAGTTGCTCTACCAATTGAGCTAGACCGGCAAATGGTGGCTTGGGACGGAATCGAACCGCCGACACATGGATTTTCAGTCCATTGCTCTACCGACTGAGCTACCAAGCCAACTGATGAAAAAGATGGCGGTCCGGACGGGACTCGAACCCGCGACCTCCTGCGTGACAGGCAGGCATTCTAACCAACTGAACTACCGGACCATTTTGGTATTGCGGGGGATGGATTTGAACCATCGACCTTCGGGTTATGAGCCCGACGAGCTACCAGACTGCTCCACCCCGCGTCGTTAATATAATGTTATGGATGAAGCTGTTACTCCAAACTTAACAATT
>NZ_JBGUAV010000037.1:0-32294 GCF_041821005.1 Halalkalibacter sp. AB-rgal2 | reverse complement strand
CTGCTCACGCAACAATTGTCTCTTTTTCGCTTGGCTTTTGTTCAGTTTTCAAAGAACTTTCGTCGTTTTTAGCGACTTTTACATCGTAACATCAAACTATTTTTGATGTCAAGACTTTTTTCAAAACTATTCCGTCGCTCATTTCAGCGACAAGTAATAATATATCATCGAAGAAGAATAACGTCAATACTTTTTTCAAGATCAGCAACATGAATAACTATATTGTTTATAATCCTGGTTACTTACTTGCCGCTCTTCAGCCTTTAGCTTTCTTTTTTCTACTAAATGACGAACGAGTAATTCTAAATCCAAGCGATATGCTTCTAGTTCATTTAATTTCATTAAATCAGTCATTGTAAGAGGTCGTTTTTGCTCTGTCAAAACCATTAAGAAATGGCGACTTCCTAAATCCGTCTTCGATTGAATGGAGAGCTCCATCGCCAACAATAATAATTCTATTCTCTTCTCGACCGATTCGTTACTATTAAAAAGCTCCTGATACAATTTATAAATTGGCGGATCTATTCTTTTCACTTGCTCCCAAACGACCACTTCTGAATACATCCCTTGATTAACAATCGACAAACGAGCAAGATGATGAAGAGCGTGCATCATATGACTAAACGAATCAAAAAAGTGCCCTTCACGAAAAAAGGTTTTTCCTTCTTCAAACCTTCTTAACAATTTACTAAATTGAATCGTTAGTTTCTTTTGACGATCTTCAACAGGAAGTGCATCGATTCGTTCTTTAATCGTACGTAAGCTTTCATTTCGATCAAAGACCACTTCTCCATTCACAACCCAATCGATTAAACGGCGATGATTCCCCGTCAATAATGTTTGATCAATCATTTCTATACTAACGCAATGAAAAGAAACAGACTTCCCCTCTATCACATAATGATGGATATCCCATGAATAATTAGACTCATCTTTAATAAGAAGAACAACAACGTCAAATCCATCCGTAACCGTTAATGGTACATTCACCTTTTCAACCACAACAATAGCTAAAGTCCCATCATGACTTGCATACTTCTGATACATTTGACGCAAAGATTGATCAATCACCATAGTTCTTCCCACTCCTTATTAATCACATGCAAATCTATACTAACTATTCTCCACATTCAAAAAAATTCCTTCTACAGACAATTCATTTCTCTGTCAAATCCGATAATGGCCTTCTATGGTATACTAGAATGAAGGACACCACTGAAAAAGTACGAATTAACTCTTTCAGTACCTTTGATTTGACAAGCAACGGCTTCGCTCATTGCTTAAAGGTCACCAAAAAAGTTAAAAATCAAACTTTTTCAGTGCCCTTATGACGAGTTAGGAGGGAATAACGTGGGATTGAAATACGCAAACAAAATTAACAAAATCAGAACCTTTGCGTTAGGTCTTGTTTTTGTTGGGATATTAGTTATGTACATCGGAATCTTCTTTCGTGAATCACAAGTCATTATGATTATTGCCATGCTTCTTGGACTTCTATTTATCATTTCGAGTACGGTCGTTTATTTTTGGATTGGTATGCTTTCAACAAGAACAATCCAAGTCGTTTGTCCAAATTGCGGTGGCGCAACAAAAATGCTAGGGCGTGTAGATGCATGCATGCATTGTCGTGAACCTCTTACATTAGACAAATCATTAGAAGGAAAAGAATTCGATGAAGCGTACAATAAAAAGAAGCAAGAAAAAGGTAATCTGTCATAACTGACTATCATTATCAAGCATGTTTTCTCATTTGAAGTGAAAGAGACACCTCTCAAAACATTCTTATCTGATCGTCGCTTAGCACATCTACTTCGGTTTCCATTCTCGGCTGGTGAGTTCCCTCTGCTAAAACACTACGGCAACTCACCGCCGCCTTCATCTATATCCTACTCTATGATTCCTAGACTCTCCCAAAATCATTTCTACGAATTTTATAACTCGTTAGTTTATAAAAAAGAAACCCAAACAGCTATTAACCATTCGAGTTCCATTGTTTAATGTTGCTTTGCTTTTGTTTGACAATCCGGACAAATGCCATTAATCTCCATTCGATGATTTAGCACTTTAAATCCTGTCACATGCTCAGCAAGTGTCTCCACTTCATCTAATCCCGGATAGTGGAAATCGACGATCTTCCCACAGTCATTACAAATGACGTGATAGTGATCGGATGTAACTGAATCAAAGCGACTCGATGAATCACCGTACGTTAACTCCCTTACGATACCAGCTTCCTTAAAGACGCGTAAGTTATTATAAACAGTCGCGACACTCATATTTGGAAAACGCCCTTCTAACGCTTTGTATATATCATCAGCTGTCGGATGGGTATTTGATTCAAATAGGAATTCTAGAATCGCATGACGCTGAGGAGTCATACGCACACGTGTACTTTTCAACGTTTCAAGTGCATCTTGTAAGCGATGACCAGACATAGTCATGCACCTCTCTTTCAAAAAAACCATTCTTACTTTGTAATTAGTATAATATCGAATGGTCACATTGTCAATCAAGGTAACATGAAGAATATTTTGTAAATAGATCCTGTCGCTAGTTCCAGACATTATTTTATTTTACCATTGAGTCCCCGCCAAAAAAGGCGCAGAGTCCTTCACATCTACTAAAAATGAGGTGAAGCGATGGGCTTGCTTGCTCTTTCTTTGCTTTTTCTTCTCTAAATCAAGACATGCCCCTTTAATCGACTCCTTTAATATAGAGACATCCTGTTCTTCAACCCCAAACAAGAAAGTTGTATTCCCCTTACGCCAAAACCCACCAGAGCTCGCGAGTTCTGTCATACGGTAATCTTTTTGCTTCAATTGCTTTTCAACTTCATCTCTATAGAAGTTATCAATAATACATACAAGCAGCTTCATCGCCTTTCCTCCTCTACCCTGTTACCTATTTATACTCTTCATTGAAAGAATTGGTTCCTGTCTATCCTTCTATTTCATCCTTAATATACATTAACGCCTCTTCGACGTGATCCTTCACACGAACCTTGCGCCATTCCTTAATGAGCTTACCTTCTTTATCAATTATAAAGGTTGAACGTTCAATCCCCATATACTCTTTGCCAAAATTCTTCTTCAGCTTCCACACACCATATAACTCACTCACCTGATGATCCTCATCTGCTAGTAAGTAAAAAGGAAGGTTATATTTATCCTTAAACTTCTCATGTCTTGAGATTGGATCAGGACTTACGCCAATAATGACTGTATTTAAGGCAGAGAAATCCTCCATATGATCGCGAAAATCACATGCTTGTGTTGTACAACCAGGTGTCATGTCTTTCGGATAAAAATACAAAACAACCTGCTTACCACGGAAATCTTCTAGCGATACACGTTCTCCTGATACGTCTTCAAGTGTAAAAGTAGGTGCGGCTTGTCCTATTTCGACCATGATTCAATCATCCCTTCAACCGTTTCTTCTAGAGTAGCTGATGTACACAAGAAATACAACTACCGTCCCATTTTTGCTTGCAAAAATGTGTTCATGACAAATGCCGCTGGTAATAGAAATCCTATAAGAGACTGAACAACCGCAAATAGACGTCCTAATCCAATTGGGACGATATCACCATATCCGACTGAAAGCATCGTGATCGCACTAAAATATATCATATCTAGCATACTAATCGTTTCTCCGAATAATGGGGCATCAATTTGAATGACACGTATACCAATCAGTTCAACTCCTGTATATAAGATCGCAAATGAGGAGATTAACGTAGCATAGACGAGAATGAGGAGCCCAAAGTGACTTAATGAAACAAGATGTGTTGAAGGATGGGGTCGAAAACGTAAGAGCATCAGTAGGCTCACAATCGTTCCAACCGTTGAAATTAATAAAAGAATTACGACAATCAGCTTCATATTTTCCCCTCCCATCCTTTTCATTATATGAATACAAATTGACCATTAGAAGGACATGTTTCCTACATTTCCTAATAGTTTTTCTCCATTTTCACTGGTAAAATAGTAAGGGAACATCTGTACTTATCCCATTACAAGAGGAGGGTTGAGTGATGCAACAGTTAACAGATGAACAACTGTTAGAAGCCTATGCTCAAGCGAGGAAAGCACAATTAAATGAATCCTTTCTCACATTATTACTGGAAGAAATTAAAAGAAGAGACCTTCAAGATGAAATTTAATCATGTTAATCTCCTATTATCCAAAAGGAAGTAATCAGAATATTATTAAACTTTCCCAACACTCCCTACAGGATACTTGCCCTTCTTAGGCATCTATGATTGAATACTATCATGACAAGGAAATAAGTATAGGAGAGATGTCATGAATTGGTCAAAATCAGAGCAATACTATAAAGAAGCACAACAACATATTTTAGGTGGAGTCAATAGCCCTTCACGAGCCTATAAAGCTGTCGGTGGAGGGACACCTATTTTTATGGAACGAGCAAAGGGCGCCTACTTTTGGGATGTCGATGGTAATCAGTACATTGATTACCTTGCAGCCTATGGTCCGATTATTACTGGACATGCTCATTCGCATATTACGAAGGCTATACAAAGAGCAGCAGAAAGTGGCGTTTTGTACGGAACACCGACGACGTTAGAAAACACTTTTGCGAAAATGTTAAAAGAATCGATTCCTTCACTAGAGAAAGTACGTTTTGTCAATTCGGGTACAGAAGCAGTGATGACAACTATTCGGGTCGCACGTGCTTATACAGGTCGAGATAAAATCATTAAATTTGCCGGCTGTTATCACGGACATTCTGACCTTGTTCTCGTCGCCGCTGGATCTGGCCCTTCTACTTTAGGTACGCCAGACTCTGCCGGTGTCACAAAAAGCATCGCCAAGGAAGTGATCACGGTCCCATTTAATGACATTAACGCTTTCGAAGAAGCATTAAAAAGATGGGGCGATGAGGTGGCCGCTGTTCTTGTCGAGCCGATTGTCGGTAACTTCGGCATCGTTCAACCGCAGGAAGGCTTTCTAGAGGCCGTTAACTCACTTACACATGATTATGGCGCTCTCGTGATCTATGATGAGGTTATTACAGCCTTTCGATTCATGTATGGTGGCGCCCAAGACTTACTCGGTGTCCAACCAGATATGACAGCGTTAGGGAAAATTATTGGTGGCGGCTTGCCGATTGGTGCTTATGGCGGAAGGGAGGATATTATGGAAAAGGTCGCTCCACTTGGTCCTGCTTACCAAGCTGGAACAATGGCCGGAAACCCGGCTTCGATGAGTGCTGGAATTGCTTGCCTTGAAATATTACAAGAAGAAGGAATTTATGAGGAGCTTGATCGTTTAGGCGCTCGTTTAGAGGATGGAATTATTCAATTGGCCAAAAAGCACGGTCAATTGATTACCGTCAATCGTTTGAAGGGAGCCTTAACCATTTATTTTACGAATGAAACGATTACAAATTATGAGCAAGCCGAAAACTCAAATAGTGAACAGTTCGCCAAATTTTTTAAAGAAATGCTAAAACGTGGGATTAATTTAGCTCCGTCCAAATATGAAGCATGGTTTTTGACGATTGCTCATACAGATGAGGATATAGTCAAAACATTAGCTGCTGTTGATGAAGCATTCGCTGTGATGAACGCCGCACAATAAATGAGGGATCAAAATGAAATTAGGTGCACGCATTTTCAAAACAGGCTTAGCGATTATCCTTTCGCTCTATATCGCTTCTTGGATCGGTCTTGAACCACCTACCTTTGCTGCCTTAACTGCAGCACTCGCGGTCCAACCATCGATATATCGGACGTTCCAAACGATACTTGATCAATTCCAAGCGAATATGATCGGGGCCGTGCTTGCGGTGATATTTGTTTTAACGCTAGGAGCCGATCCGTTTGTCATTGGGTTTACTGTCGTACTAGCGATTGCTCTTATATTGAAATTCAAGCTTGAGCCAACGACCATTCCCATTGCAATTGTGACGATCATTATTATTATGGAAAGCCCAGGGTCTAACTTTATTGAATTTGCTCTAAGCCGATTTTCCCTTATTATATTAGGAGTACTGTCGGCATTTATCATTAATTTACTCTTCATTCCTCCTAAATATGAGACGAAGCTATACCAGAAAATTTTGAACGTCTCTGAGGAAATTCATCAATGGCTTCAGTTATTTATTCGACAAAGCGCTGAACATCAGGCTCTTAAGAAGGATATCGTCCGACTTGAAGAAGAAATAGTCGAGATCGACAACCTGTATTTATATTATAAAGAAGAACGAAATTACTTCATGCGTAATAAATACGCTAAAGCACGGAAAGTCGTTCTTTTCAGACAAATGGCGATCACAACAAAGAAATCCCTTTTCGTGCTAAAAAATATCGCAAGCCGCTTAAATAACCTCCATGAGCAAGCGGAGGAGGTTCACGAATTACTTGAGAAACAACTATATGAGCTTACAGCCTACCACGAGCTATTAATGCTCCGTTATGTTGGCAAGGCCCATGTCGAACAAACCGACTCAACGAAGGCCGCCTTACATGTACGGAAGGAAGCCTTATTTAATCAGTTAATTGCCTTACGTGATCAAGAAACACTAACCGGAGAAGAGTGGATGCACACCCTTCCAGCCATTACTCAACTAACCGAATACCAAGAACAGCTAGAGCACCTCGAACAACTCATTGATAGCTTCTTCAGCTACCACACAAGCGAGAACAAAGTGAAGGTAGAATAAGGAAAACGCGCTTCTTTGAATGATCCCATTCTCGCATTTTCTTACCTTTTATAGTCAATCGCTTCCGCGGTATCGCTCTTTTCTTCATTGAATTGCACTGATCCTGGAGCGCAGCACACTCCTCTAAGCGAATTCACTTCATTCTCTTTAATGGAACCTCATTCCGCTATTCCCCCATTATAGGGTTTGTTACGACCTGTTCGGAACCTCATTCCGCTATTTGACCATTTACGCCTCTCTTCACACTTTTTTTGGCGTATTAACGGAATGACGTTCCACTTCGAACGTAAACCGACTTATTTCGTCCATTTAACGGAATGAGGTTCCGTTCGGCATAAGAAAAAACGCGCTAGTGTTGCGCAAAGCCGTTACAATGGTATCAGTTAATCTGAAAGTGGGGTTCTTTCAGATTAACGAGTAACGAACGAAGCCCAGCGCTCTCCATTGAATTGCTCACGCCACCTATGAATTATCCTAATCTTCTATGCTAACTTCCTACTGCGACATTGATACAATCCCATGTTAACCGAATGAGAATTACCCTTATTCTGCTCAAAGCCTCACCCCTGGCTTTCTTCACAGAACTATGCCCTATCCCTTCACAAATAAAGCTCTCCTACAACGTCCTTACAACGTCATAAGAGAGCTATTCCTTATAGCTGTTGAACATCAAACAGCTTCTTGTATGCTCCTCTTCGCTTCATAAGCTCTTGATGATTTCCCTCTTCAATAATACGTCCATTTTCGATCACAATGATCCGATCAGCATGAGTAATCGTTGAAAGGCGATGAGCGACGATGAATGTTGTGCGATTTCGAGCGAGCTTTTCCATCGCCTCCTGAATGTAATGCTCACTTTCCAAATCCAATGCTGAAGTCGCTTCATCGAAAATGAGTATTGGCGGATTTTTTAAGAACACACGAGCGATCGCCACTCGTTGCTTCTGACCACCAGAAAGCTTCACCCCACGTTCACCAACCTCAGTCTCATAACCACGTGGTAAATTCATTATAAATTCATGGGCATTCGCCGCTTGAGCCGCTGCGATCACTTCAGCCTCTGTCGCATCAGGCTTTCCCATTAGTATGTTCTGCTTAACCGAATCACTAAATAAAATATTATCCTGCATGACCATGCCGATTTTATCTCGGAGAGAACGCACTTGAAATTCCCGTATATCAGTTCCATCGAACAAAATCTGTCCTGAGGTTACATCGTAAAACCGAGGAATTAAACTAATGAGTGTACTTTTCCCTCCACCACTCATTCCGACAAAGGCGACCGTCTCCCCTTTATTTACTTCAAAGTTCAGATTTTGCAAAATACGATCGTCTTCTTCATACCCAAAGCTAACATCATGAAATGTTACTTGCCCATTTACATGATCCAATGCCTTCGCATGTTCGCTATCCTTAATATCATACTTCTCATCAATAAATTCAAATACACGATCCATTGAAGCAATCGCCTGTGTTAACGTCGTTGACGAATTCACTAGTCTTCGCAAAGGCCCATATAGTCTTTCCATATAGAGGACAAAGGCTGTCATCACACCAACTTCAAATTGATTTGTAATGACAAAATAACCTGATACGAAAATAACTAACAATGGAGCAATATCGGTAATCGTATTGACGACGGCAAACGTCTTAGCATTCCATTTCGTATGATCAATCGCCCGCTTTAGAAAATGCTTGTTCCGCTCTGCAAAACGATCTTGCTCATAGTCCTCTAGCGCAAAGCTACGAATGACGTTCATTCCTTGCACACGCTCATGCAAATGCCCTTGCACCTCAGCCAACGCTTGAGAGCGAACACGAGTTAATTCACGTAGCCTCGCATAAAAATATTTAACGGAAAATCCGTAGAACGGAAACATGGAAATCGCAACGAGTGTAAGCCAAACATTGAGATTAAACATAATAATAAGTGCAATGATAATCGTCGCTAAATCAAGCCAAATATTCATAAGTCCCGTAATGACAAAATTCTTCGTTTGCTCCACGTCATGAATCACTCGTGATATGATTTCTCCTACTTTTCGATTTGAATAAAACCGCAAGCTCAGCTTCTGAATATGAGTAAAAAGCTGGTCGCGAATATCATACAAAATTTTACTACCAATCCATTGTGCAAAGTATTGCCGGAAATATTCAACTGGTGGTCTGACGACAACGAATAAAATCCCCATTACGATCATTACTTGAACAAGAGTTGACATCTTCTCATCCTCGGACATCGCTTCGGCAAAAATAATATCATCAATCACATACATCATCACGAGCGGAAGCATTAATGGAATTCCGAATTTTAATAAACCAATTAATACAGTAATAATAATTTCCTTCCAATATGGCTTTACAAATGCCATGTAACGTTTCATACTTTCCAGTGTCAATCACCCCTCAAGCCATAGCGCCTATCTCTTCTCTAAATTTACTTACCCTTTGGCTGAAACTCTTATTTTAATTGCGTCATACACATTCGTGCTATGTGTACGTACGAAGACAGCGTCACCCGTTTTTTGGTCCTTATTTGTTAAAGAAGTTGTCCCTTTTTAAAGAGACAACTTCTTATAGAAGCTCTTCATCCATTACAACTGGATAAACGCAATCTTCTCTATCGATATTGTAAAAAACGTTCATACCAATTCTCCACAAATTGCGGAGCAAACGGCCCTTTCCGTTGATGGATCCATGATATGAGCTCATCAACACTACGCTGTAATATCGTATCAATAGCCGGTGGATATTCCATCATTTTACTATGCAACTCATATTCATCTTCATCTAAGAGCTTAAAGGTCATGTCAGGAAAAACTTTAATATCAAGGTCATAATCAATATACTTTACCGCCTCTTGATCCCATGTAAACGGAGAACCTAAATTACAATAATAGTATATCCCATCCGAACGAATCATACCTATCGTATTAAACCATTTCTCTGCATCAAAATAGCAGATTGCTGGTTCTCGAGTTCTCCAATGTCGACCATCTGATTCTTTCACTAATATCCGGTCATTCCCTCCAATAATAACCTTTGACGTCCCTTTAAGCACAATTGTTTCTTCCCAAATGCGATGAATCAATCCATTATGCTTGTAGCTATGGATTTCGATGTTGCTACCAACTTTGGGAAAATTCATACGCTACTCCTTTCTATTCAGTTTTAAGACGTCAGTAGGTAGAGTAGGATCCCTTTATACAGTCCAAAACCACATATCCCCTCTATTCACTACCCTGTACAATCACTAAACATTTTCCTTCACTTCCTATTATAACTCTTTCAGAATCGATTTGAAATGATTTGACTATTTTCTAAATGCATTATTTTTTGGATATGTACATGCGTTGCTTGAAAGAAGAATTCGGGAGGCTATTGAACTTAATCATTGCATTCAGCGGAATTACAAAAAAATACCCTCTGGACGTTATGCCAGAAGGTATTTCTGATTGACAGCAATTATTTTTGTTGCTGCTGATTCGCAGAAGCTTGTTGTTTACGAGCTTGAGACTGCTGATTTTGTTGGCGAACTTCTTGCGCATTTGTTTCACTAGCGAACTCAGTGTTTGAGCTAGATCCTTGTGCAGAAGCTGCATTTTGCTTACGAACTTGCTGCTTATTTGTTTGTGCAGCTTGTTGCTGTGCTTGTTGTTGTTGGTTGTTATTCATGTATCTCACCTCCACGATTATTAAGGTGTCCGGGTGGTGAGAACTTTATTCAAAAAAAATTACGTTAATAAAGAAATTCCTCCATCAACAATCAGAGTCTGACCTCGAATCATATGTGCATCTTCGGAAAGTAAGAATAAAACAGACTTTGCCAAATCTTCCGTTTCAACAATTCTCCCTGCAGGCGTACGATCCTTTGCATCATTCAGTAATTCATCGCGATTAGGGAAATGAGTGAGAGCATCTGTATCTACCGCTCCACCTGAAACGGCATTGACTCGAATCCCCTTTTCCGCTAACTCGACAGCTAAATAACGTGTTAAAGCTTCGACTGCAGCTTTTGATACGCCAACAGTTGTATAATTTTTTAAATAGCGAATAGAACCGAGTGAGCTTAAGCTGACAATCGATCCACCACCATTCCTTTCCATCCTCTTTGCCGCTTCCTGCGCACAGAAAAGGAGCGCTTTACTATTAATATCCATCGTCCAATCCCAATGACTCTCCTCTAATTCCATCACTGGTCGCAACACACCAGATGCAGCATTGTTCACAAGTATGTCAAGCCTTCCAAACTCTTCATCAATTTGCGCAAACATTTCTTTAATTTTTTCTGGCTTCCCTACATTCGCTTTAATAACGAGTGCCTTTTGCCCAAGTTCTTCAACTTCCTGTGCCACTTCAAGCGCAGCTTTTTTACTACGCGCATAATTTATGACAATGTCATACCCTTTTTCCGCTAATTTAAGTGCAATATTCCTTCCAATCCCACGGCTACTGCCGGTTACTAGTGCCACTTTACTTTGTTCCACTTCCACTTCCTCCTTCAATACAACAATTCCCTTTATTATAACGTATAGTGCAAATGACGAACAGGAACACTATAGGTGCCTGGTCAAAAAAATATAGCAATTGCTTCCTTCGAGGTCATTCCAAAAGGGAAAACCGTCCTTTTGAAACAACCTCTATAAAAAAGTTTGAACAAAAGTAAAGTAGCCATCATTATTCAGGAGGAATTAATATGTATGTCGGACGTGATATGACCGAGCTTTCGATGCTATCAATTGAACAATGGACAGATAAAGAATTAGCTTATTTTCATCATAGTATGCAGCAAGTAACGCCCTATTTAAATGTAGAAGGTGTGACGATCCATCGCGAAATTATTGAGGAAATAGAAGAAAGAGGGGGCTTAAAGCACGAAGCCACCTGGACTAACGGAACCGAAATTCATCCAGATTAACCGCGTAGAAAGGAAGAATTCAATGGAAAAGCAATTGTATTATGTGAATTTAAACCCGATTAGTATGGATGATATTAGCCCTATACGCGTGAATGATGGTCAGCTCATTGAGTATGAGATTGAGGCGACTTCATTAGAGAAGAAGGAACTCGAAAAGCTCCTTCGCGAAGTACAAGCTCATGACGTTGAGCTTGGGAACTTATTTTCCTTTCGTCATTTCGACGATCAAGAAGGAGATCGCGACAAGAACGAATACCAAAGAGGCTTAAACGACGTGTTTGAGGAGCTATATCGCTTAGGAACAGAAGAAACGAAAGCAAAGATCCGCGAAATCCACCTTATTAATGATGATCAATAGATCCTTGTAGCGAACAACGTTCACCATGACCTTTCATGGTGAACGTTTTATCGTCATTAAAAGCTATTTGACTGTCCACCGTCGACATTAATAGTGGCACCTGATACCCAACTCGCCTTTTCAGATGCTAAGAAGACGACGACGTTCGCCACTTCCTCAGGTCGGCCGAAGCGCCCTCCTGGAATTTCACCATCAACAAATTGCTTCATTTTCTCAGGGTTCTCCTCAATTCTTTTTTGCCAATTCCCTGTCGGATGTAAGATTGATCCAGGAGCGACACTATTCACCCGGATTCCATCGATAATCACTTCATCAGCTAATGCCTTTGTAAAACTAATCATCGCTGCCTTCGCATTGTTATACGTTGCCTTCCCACCTGACTCACGTCCGAAAATCGATGTTATGTTAATGATTGCTCCAGACTGCTGGGCCTTCATATACGGTAAGGCTAATTTACTAAAGTGCACGGCAGAGAAATAGTTTAATTCAAGCCCCTCGTAAAAAAGCTCCATACTCGTCTCCATAATTGCTCCTCCGTTACTTCCACCAACATTATTTACTAAAATATCTAGCTTGCCATAACGCTCGGTGATATGCTTCATAACATCCTCGCGCTCTGTTGCATTCATTAAATCGGCTGCTATCGTATCGATATTGTCATGCTCCTGTTCTATTTCAGCTAAAGCCTCCTTTCCTCGCGCAACGACGACGACTCTCGCTCCTTCTTCCTGTAGTCCTTTAGCAATCGACAATCCAATTCCCTTTGAACCGCCTGTTACTAAGGCTACTTTTCCGCTTAATTGTAAATCCATCGAATCATCTTCCTCCCGTTTTCAAAACTAGCTATATTGCTGTCGTTTTTTTAATGCTTCAATGATCTTTTGATGCGAAACAGGAAAGGCGTAATCCTCTAGTCGCTCGATTTCAACCCACATTCGCTCAACGGTATAGGCTCCCGACTGATCCCCTGCTGTTCCCTCATACACGTCAATTGTCCACTTCAAATGTGAAAAGGCATGCTCTACTTCCTGCACCTTATCTTCAAGCTTTAATGAGATGTCATATGTCGCAAATTGCTCATGGATAGCAGTCACCTGCTCGTCTCTCTTCGCTTCCACCATAGGGAATTGCCATAGCCGTGCTAATAGGCCATTATCTGGCCTTTTCTCAATCAGCACTTCCCCTTTATCATTTCGAATGATCGTCGCTGCGAGCTCCTTAGCCTTTGGCTTTTTCTTTTTTGTTTTCACTGGTAGCTCGTCCTGTTTTCCAGCAGAGTAAGCGCGGCAAACCTGCTGCACAGGACAGATTAGACAGCCTGGCGAGGTCGGCGTACAGATGAGCGCTCCTAGCTCCATAAGTCCTTGATTAAATCCAGATGGATCATCCTTATGAATAAGCTCGTATAATATCGTCTCAAAGAGCTTACGAGTAGCTGGCTTAGCAATGTCATTATTCACTAGCAATACTCGCGCAAGCACTCTCATTACGTTCCCATCTACTGCGGGCTCAGGCTTCCCATAGGCGATGCTTAAAATCGCTCCTGCTGTGTATGGCCCTACTCCTTTAAGACTTGATATTTCTTTGCGAGTGTCTGGCACGACTCCGTTAAATTGATCGAGAACCTGCTGCGTCGCCTTCTGCAAATTGCGAACTCTTGAGTAATAGCCTAATCCTTCCCACGCTTTTAAGATTGCATCCTCATCTGCCTTTGCTAAATCAAAAAGCGTCGGGAACTGTCTTATAAATGCTTGGTAATAAGGGATTACTGTATCGACACGAGTTTGCTGAAGCATAATTTCCGATACCCATATTTTATATGGATCACTCGTCTGTCGCCAAGGTAGATCACGCTTCTGTGAATGAAACCATTCAACAAGAGCTACCTGAAATGTTTTCTGTGAAAAATCTTTTACGTATGGTTGACTCATCTTCTCCCCCTTGTTGTTAAAAAAAGCATTGAAAAAGGCCACTGAAAAGGTTGCTTTTTAACTTTTTAATGCCCTTCAAGCAATGAACAAAATCGTTGTCTGTTTTGGAACAGCATAATACGAGTGAGCAACGAATGAAGACATTGCTTGTCAGATGAAAGGCACTGATAAAGTCGATTTGTACTTTTTCAGGGGCCTCATTAAAAAGGTGGTGCCCATTTAGAAGCCGGATTGGATCATCATTCCTCTATTTGACCTTTACCTGCTTTATTCGACTACTTAGCGGATCCTCATTCCGTTATTCAGCCTTCTGATCCGCATTTTCTCTTTTTAACACCGATTTAGAGGAATGAGGATTCCTTTATTCACATTGTATGATATTTTCCCCTATTTAGCGGAATGAGGAACCGTTCCGACTAAGCTTGAACAACCTCTTACACATCTTTTCGTTGAAATGCCCAGCAATGGATTTTCTTCTCTCCACCCTCAATATACGGCACAATCGAGCTGAACACAGGATGCTCCGTAGATTGCCTTAGCTTCTTCAATGCTTGGTAATGAGAAACCGTCGGCACTTCAAACATTTCGACATATAGATATGGCTGATCCTCAGCGACAAACCATTCAACTTCAGTCACATCATAATCTGGCAATGTCGCAAGTACCATTTCCATCGACGCTTCATATTCTTTAATTTTTTTTGGTTTTATTTTATACTCCATGAAAATTTGTAAAGGTTTCGTCATCTTTTCCTTATCTCCCTTTTTAATCTCTTCAGTTTCGGGTATAAATAAACTATACCTATTTTAACCGATAAGGAGGATCTCAGCATGGATACTGGAACACACGTGGTGATGGGTATCGCACTTGGAGGATTAGCTACATTAGATCCCATTGTAGCAAACGACCCGCTCTTACCAGCAGCGGTTATGACCGCAACCATTATCGGTTCACAAGCTCCTGACTTTGATACAATTTTAAAATTAAAAAACAACGCCGTCTACATACGGAATCATCGAGGCGTCACCCATTCTGTACCTGCACTTTTCACATGGCCGTTGCTCATTACAGGTGGCATTACATTATATACAGGCACAAGCAATTGGCAAACGATCTTACTTTGGGCTTTTATTGCTGTGTTCCTACACATTTCCGTTGATATCTTTAATGCTTACGGCACGCAAGCATTAAGACCTTTCTCCAATAAATGGATTGCACTTGGCGTCATTAATATCTTTGACCCTTTTATTTTCATTAGTCACTTAGTTGCTCTTTCCCTATGGCTAGTTGGGCTTTCACCCGGACCTGTCATGCTGTCATTGTATATCATTACCGTTCTCTATTATATATGGAGGATTCTAACAAAGAAAGCGGTCGTACAAATCGCCAAAGAAGCCCATCCAGACGCAACACATGTCTTTGTTTCACCAACTATAAACTGGAGCCAGTGGCATGTTGTTATTCGAACGCCTAGTGTTATGTATGTAACAGAATGTCGCAACAGACAATTTGAATACTTCGAGCAATATGCCTTTGATCCGATTCCTGATACAGCAGTCTTAAATGCCGCACGACAAGACACTAATCTTGATGCTTTTCTTTCCTTTTCACCGACGTATCGTTGGGAAACATTTGAGAAGGATGGCATAACAGAAGTTCGTTTCGTCGATCTTAGATATCGAAGCAAAGGGCACTATCCATTTGTAGCGATCGTCCAGCTAGATCAGGAACTTTCCGTTATGAATTCCTATACAGGATGGGTATTCAGTGAAGAAGCCTTACAGAAGAAGCTTAACATCGTCCTTCCCTAATCGTTTATTCGATTTCGGCGGTCATTGCGATCGCCGAAATCACTCATTAATGTGGAAACGGATCTTCATTGTTCAAATGGTTAAATTTCTTCTCTTTCGGCTTATAGTGGTGAAGATGTGGTCCATATTGAGCAATCCATTTGGCCACAACCTTCTCCGTCACGTCCTGCCCTTTGTAGCTCCAGCCACCCCTCGCTCTCGTCACCTCAAAATCCTCCCATAAGCTTTCAACCCATGTTCTCGCTTGTTGCATCGTTAATTGTTCATTACGTTCAAGAAGCTGTTCCGTTAAACGTTGAAAGCGAGTTTCCATATCCGTTCCTCCTTTGTCAAACATTGCGTGAAATAATCACATTATATCAAACCATACTATAAGTGAACATGTTTAAAGGAGGGACACTCGTGAGAAATAAAGCAAAGGACTTTCCTAATCATATTAACTTCAAAGGAAGTTCACCGAAAGATTACAACACCTATGAATCATTACGACCAAATGGGACCATTAATACGCGCCCACAAGAGCGAATGAAAAATAGCCAAGAGCAAGAAAAGTAGTTGATCAATCGGAGGTGTCCGTCATGAATAAGGAAACGATGCACGCATTCGAATACAAGAGTCCGTTTGATTCTCCACGAGCCAACCCTAAACATGCTTCACATCAAGTGAACGGTGAAACGCAAATGTCACAGCATGATATCAAAACAAGAATCCACCGCCGAATCCAACGAAGTTAATGCGCTGTAGCAAGCCTTACGATGAGCCTCATTCTTATCGTAAGGCGCTTTTATCATTCATATTATCACCGTAAAAGCTAAACCGATCCCATCCTTTATATTTGATCCTGCTAAAATCCCCATGCTCCCCGGAAATAAGCTAACCCTAACACTACTCGTAATCCGGTATTTGCAATCTTGAACATGAACATTGAAGGGTTGCTTCATTTCAATCAAGATTTGATTACCCGTTTGCTTTAATACCTTAATATTTGCAAAAATAGTCGTGTTGATATAAAACTCATCACACTATTTCGTGCAACAAAACAACGCTCTGAAATTGTTAGTATAGATATCATTCATTGATACTAATAGACTTCTCCCCTTTTTTTATCCCTCTAATAAGGATGAATTAAAAACAAGGTGGAAAACTATTACAAAATGATTATTTTTACCCTAGTATATCTGTCTCTATTTTCAAAAAAGGCTAATCTACTAATTAACTTATCCAACCAAAAAAGAATTTTTCTCGTAAGATATAACGAATAAAAATTTATTTTAGGGAGGAAGATATTAATGTGTTGGAATGATTGTGTTTTTGGTAGCAGAGGTCACGACCATGACCGTAAGTGTAAGTGTGATTGCAGAGAATTATTTAAAGGTATAACTAGAAATACTCCTGTTAGAGTTCGATTAAGAGGAGGAGACTATATAGACGCATTCTTCTTTGATGTATGCTGTGATACCGTTTATTTATTCTTTTGCAATGACGTAAGTGAATCTATTAAGCTCTGTTGTGATGATGTGATAGCTGTTCATGTGAGATCTATGTTTAAACATCATGGCTGTAAATAGTAAAGAGGCTGGGACAAAAGTGTTTTAATAGATGAGAAACCGAACAAATACACAACGATGCAAATATACAGTTCATGAAATAGACTTCACTGTTCGGATTCTCAGCTAACTACTTTCGTTATCTCCAACTTCTTTTTGAATATATATATTTCGAAAGCCTTGTTCAAATGCAACGACATCTAATCAAGAGCTAACCTGATCAGATGTCGTTGTCTTTTATTTTCTTTCAAGCAATGAAATCGGAACAGCCTCTAAGCCCTTAGCTCCATCTCGATAGCCCCAAGCAAAATATCCATTCAAATAGTCAACTTGAAAGCTTGACGTGCTCCCCTTTAAAGAATAGATTTCACCAGACTTGTAATCGGCTGGATCTAGTAAATAAGATTGAGCCATTAACATTTTTCGTTCATAAACTGCAAATTCGTTCGACATACCCATTTGTTCTGCCTTCTTAGCCTTTTCGTTAAAGTTAGATATAGCTGTCCGTAACTCATGTTCGGTCATTTCACTGAATCGTTTCTCAGGCACTAGAACTCACTCCTTATTCTTCCTGCAAATATTGTTCAATCATATCAATTGAGAAGCCTTTACGGTAGAGGGCTTGCTTACACTTTTGATTGTACTCCCAGCCATGTAACTGCCGATACTTTTTCCTTATCTTTTCCCCTTGATAACAAATCGCTTCCCATTCTTCACGATCTTGATCTTCATTTTCAAACGTGCTTAGCGCTTCTGAAATAATAGCTTCTGTGTAGCCTTTTACATATAGCTGCCCAACTAGCTTATCTTTCCTCGATCGTTGTGACAAGCGTTTATCCTGTTTCCCTTTCTTTTCAAGCCATTTTCTCACTTCTCCGACCCATTCTTCAACCGGTATTTCCATTAAATGAGCGTCAATAATCTCTTCATTTACTCCTTTCGTCATTAATTCTTGCTTTAGTTTCCTAGGACCCTTCACTTGTGTTAATCGTTTTGTTTGAATATAAGCTCGTGTAAATTCCCGGTCATCTAACCATTTTTCTTGCTCTAATTTCTTTATTGCTATATCAATATATTTTTCCTCCTTCTCTTTTCGAATTAAATAATCACGAATTTCTTTACGCGAGCGCATACGATAAGACAAATAATGAATAGCCAAGTGGTAAACCTTTCTTTCTTCATCTGCATCAAGTAAGTCCCGCAATTCCTTTTCATTGATTTCTTGTCCTTTTTGGAGACGGTACTTGACTAAAACATCTTCATCAACGCTAAAGCCATATTCTTCTCCATTTCCGCGATTCACAAAAATCGAATACCTCGACTTATTCTTCTTTTGAACTTCTATTTTCGTAATAGCTACCATATTTTCAAGACTCCTTCAAACCGTTAATGTTGGCTCTTTATCAAAAAAAACTTACAATAAATCTATACATGTCAATGTCTAAAGGGAGGACATCCAAATGAACATTGCAATCGCAGGTGGCTCAGGTTTAATCGGCTCTGCTTTAACTGAATATTTAACGAAACAAGGATATACTGTTTACATTTTAACAAGAGATGCTACAAACAAACCAGTAAAAGACGATGTTCGTTATGTCGAATGGTTACATGATGATGCTACCCCTGAAAAAGAATTGCAAGATGTCGAGGCTGTTATTAACTTAGCAGGTGAATCAATCGGTTCAGGCAGATGGACAGAAGAACGAAAGCGAGCGATTCTCGACAGCCGCATACAATCAACACGTGCAGTCATCGACTTAATAAAGCATCTTACTCCTACTTTACGCGTATTAGTCAATGCATCAGCGATTGGCTATTATGGCCATTCAGCAAGTGCCACTTTTACTGAAGACTCAGAGCCTGTGGATGATAGCTATTTAACGACAGTCGTTAATAGCTGGGAAAAGGAAGCAGCTAAAGCTCGTGATTTCGGGGTACGGGTTGCCTTTTGTCGGCTAGGAATCGTACTTGATGAGAAGGAAGGCGCATTGCCGAAAATGCTACTGCCATATAAGCTCTTTACGGGTGGGAACCTCGGTACAGGTGAACAGTGGATGAGCTGGATACACATGGACGATGTCGTGCGGTTATTCACTTTCGCTATAGAGCACAGCACAATCAACGGACCATTAAATGTCACAGCACCAACCCCTGTGCGAATGAAGGAGTTCGGTCAAACATTAGCAAGTGTGCTAAACAGACCTCACTGGTTCCCAACCCCAGCCTTCCTCCTTAAGATCGCACTCGGAGAAATGAGTACATTAGTACTTGATGGCCAAAAGGTCTTACCAAAGAAAAGCACAGACTTCGACTACACATTCCAATATGCTACGCTAAAATCTGCTCTAACAGATACACTACAAGGGAAGAAATAAGCGACGAGGCTGTGATGAAAGGGTATGAGTTAAGAAAACCGGACCAGAGGGAACTGAAAAAATTAATAATCAGAGGTCACTGAAAAAGTCCTTTCTAGTAACTCAAGGAAGAATAATGGCTACGCACATTACTTCAAAGCCACTGAAAAAGTTAAAACCAAACTTTTTCAGTGGCCTCAAAAATCAAACTTTTTCAGTTCCTCGACGATGAGATTCTTTAATAAGAATTTCATTTCGTGCGGTTATTTCTTATTTTTTCATTAACGAATTTGTAACTCACTTGTTCATTTTCCTCCTATTTTCTCCCCCTTTTTTGCAATCCACCTTTTCTTTAAATATCTTGTCTATTCTTTAATCTTTCTGTAAAGAAATGATTATTTTTTTTATCAAAATTTCATGAAAAAGTGGTATCTTTTTTATAAAAATACATTTAATATAAAAGAGGATTACAGAGTTATACGTCGTATATTAGTATAAATGATGCATTTCATATGAATTACTAAAGAATTTAACGTTTTATACGTAATTATTCCATTATATAGCGAATGGGAAGGCAATTGGTGCGCCATCAGCTTGGCTGGTTCTAGTGGGTTCGATTCCCACCCCGAATTTGATGTGCTTGTTTATTAAATTCGAGGGTGGAGTCCCATTCTACCCTCAACCAAGGGGGTTTTTTTGATGATTTTAAAACAAAGAGATGTCGCGGATTGTCATCACTTATATGAATTATTAGTAGACCCAGCTGTTTTTCCCTTCGTACGGGAAAAGGCACAAACGTATGATGAATATGTCTTTTTGACAAAGAAGACAATTGAAGCTGAGGAGAGAGGGGAATTGATTTCAAGGACTATTATCGATGAATGGGGCTCTCCGATCGGCACGATTAATTTGTACGATGTTTATGAGCAATCAGGCTTTTTAGGTACATGGATCGGCTCACCTTATTTTGGACTTGGTTATAATCAGAGAGCGAAGGAATCCTTCTTCAATGAATTGTTTTTCTCCTGTGACATTCAAACGGTCTATATGAGAATTCGCAAGCATAACGAAAGGTCCTACCATGCTGCATTAAAGCTGCCTTATTGTACACTTGCCAATGAATTACGTCCTGATATTCTTGAAGTGCTCAACCAAAAGGGAGACTACAACTTATTTCAAATTGAAAAGGATCTCTATCACTTTCACTTCATGAGAACGTCACCAACAATCGAACGAAAAGAAGCATAAGAAAAGCCCTAATGGCGTTACAGGCAGTCTTTGCAAGAGTTTGAGTTCCGTCTGTGCTTCATCCCACTATTTATGGCTTATTATTCCTCCTCGGTTAACGGTCCCATTTTAACGGCAGGAGGATTTCCTTTAGTCTCTCTTTGCTTGGCGTCAGCTTCCTCTTCTTATCATTAAACTCACTCTATGAGCCATGCTTAGGATAAAACGACTTTCTTTTGACGAAGCTACTACTAATCCAATAAGAAAGTGGTGACACTATGGAAAGTAAAAAACGCCGAGCTCAAGAAGAAAGACGAACACTACGCAAAGCACAAGAAGTGAAATTTGGTTCAGAGTTCAAAGCTGCTGACAGAGCCGCGCGAAGATAACATTCCTATTGCTCCCGGGGATGTCTCAAACTGTACTTTTGAGACATCCCCCTTTCTCAACTGTCGATTTCTTATTTAGTATCTCACTATAGCTAACATCCATTTTTTTCATATTTGCTTCTTCATAATTTCTTAACAAAAATCCCCCTCCATTTAAACAGCTTAAAAACCCTTATACAGCAAGGGATATAACTCCATTTGAAAATTTCTGATATTTTCAAATTGTAAGGAAACCTAACCATACAGTAGTATTTACAGCCATTCATGTTCTTACTTCCATTCAACCAATCTAAGAGTGGCTCATCACGATTAATCCTCCTATTGGTAAGTTGCGCCATTTTCCCGAACACGCTTATCATAATAATAGTTCGTTTAACAAATTGATTTTCGAAGGAGGAAACTGATATTAAAAGCCAAGGAACTCCTGTAGCGTTGAAAACGGATGAGGTTGTCTTTTCGAAACCTACTGTTAAAGACGGAGCAGGCATGTGGAATTTAGTCAATGAATCAACACTCGATCAAAACTCTGCGTACAAGTACATTATGATGGGTGAATTTTTTGCAGAGACATGTGTTGTAGCAAAAGAGAACGATCATGTAGTAGGATTTGTTACAGCATTTATCCCTCCAGAGCGGCAAGACGTCGTGTTTGTTTGGCAGATAGGCGTTCATTCTTCTCAACGCGGCAAAGGACTCGCGTCAAAAATGCTAGAAGAACTTGTTAATCGACCTGGATGTGCTGATGTTAAGTTTGTAGAGGCAACGATTACTCCTTCAAATGAAGCATCTCAAGCATTATTCCGACGATTAAGCAAAACGTTCGATACAAAATGTGAAGTGAAGGAATGCTTTTCAGAAGACCTCTTCCCTGAGGATGGCCATGAAGAAGAGTTAACATTCCGTATTGGACCTATTCGCTAAGCAAATAAGGACTTGTCAGTGAAACAAAACCATTCCCTTTGTGAAAAAGGGTTAAAAAACAGGAGGAAAACAAATAATGGGTCAAACAGATATGAAGATTTTTGAAGAATTAGAATCTGAGGTACGTAGCTATTGTCGTAGTTTCCCAACTGTATTTACAAAAGCAAAAGGCTACAAAATGTGGAACGAGGACGGTAAAGAATATCTTGATTTCTTTGCAGGAGCAGGCGCTCTTAACTATGGTCACAACGATCCACATATGAAGGCTAAGCTCGTTGATTATATATTAAATGATGGAATTACTCACTCATTGGATATGGCAACGGCACCAAAGGCTGAATTCCTAAAAACGTTTAATGATGTAATTCTAAAGCCTAGAAACCTTGAATATAAAGTTATGTTCCCTGGACCAACTGGAACGAACACGGTGGAGAGTGCATTGAAATTAGCTCGTAAAGTAACAGGACGTACAGACATTATTAGCTTCACAAACGGATTTCACGGTATGACAATTGGCGCATTGTCCGTAACAGGAAATGCCTTCAAACGTAAAGGTGCTGGTATTCCATTACAGAACACTGTGACGATGCCGTATGATAGTTTTGTCAGCGAAAGTCTTGATACGCTAGAATACCTTGAACGCTTCTTAGAAGATGGCGGTAGTGGTGTAGAAATCCCTGCTGCAATGATTCTTGAAACAGTTCAAGGTGAGGGTGGAATTAATGCAGCACGTTTTGAATGGTTACAACGTGTTGAGCAAATTTGTAAACGTTGGGGCATCCTCCTTATTGTCGACGATGTTCAAGCTGGAGTTGGACGTACAGGAACGTTTTTCAGCTTTGAAAAAGCTGGCATTGAACCTGACATCGTATGTATGTCTAAATCAATCGGTGGAATGGGATTACCACTTGCGATTACATTGATTCGTCCTGAACTAGATATTTGGGCTCCTGGTGAGCATAATGGTACATTCCGTGGAAACAACCATGCATTCATTACAGCAACAGCGTCTCTTTCTTATTGGGAAGATGATAAGTTTGAAAAGGACATCCAAGAGCGTTCAAAACGCATTTTCTCCTTCCTAGAGCGAATCGTTGCGGATTATCCTGAATTAGAAGGTGAAGCAAAAGGCCGCGGCTATATGGTCGGAATCTCTTCTCAAGTGGACGGTCTAGCATCAAAGGTGGCAGCGGAAGCCTTTGAGCGTGGATTAATTATGGAAACATCTGGTCCTAATGATGAAGTATTCAAGCTATTTCCACCTTTAACGATTGATGATGAAGGTCTAAACAAAGGATTCGAAATTATTGAAGATAGTGTTAAAGCCGTTCTAGGTGCTAGAGAGCTTGTCACATCTTAATGAAAATGAACGATTTTAAAAGGGGATCTTAGATTGCTTGAGATCCCCTTCTCTTATAAAAAAAGCAATCAAATCACTACTGACATGGAGGCTATTTAAAATGAAAGTTGTAAAATTAGAAGATATTATTGGAACAGAGCAAGAAGTAGATGGAGGCAATTGGGTTAGCCGTCGTCTCGTATTAAAAAAAGACGGTATGGGCTATTCCGTTCATGATACGATTATTCGTGCTGGAACAGAAACGCATATTTGGTATCAAAACCACCTAGAATCGGTTTATTGTATTGAAGGTGAAGGTGAAGTCGAAACACTTGCAGATAATAAAGTATGGCCTATTAAGAAAAATGAGATTTACGTATTGGACAAAAATGACGAGCATCTCCTACGCGCCAAAACAGATATGCGTATGGTATGTGTCTTCAACCCACCAATTACGGGAAGAGAAGTCCATGATGAGAATGGCGTATACCCAGTAGACGAAGGCTAAATAAGGAAGACCAAAATGGTACAGCCCCCCTAAAGTTGGAGTAGAAAATCTAACTTTAGGGGGGTGTTTTCATGTCCATATTTTGAGAAGAATTTAAAATAAAGCTTGTTACCGAATACTTAGCTGGAAACCTTGGGTACGCAGCAACATTTCTTAGTCCATTTCTACATTAATGTAAGAACATTGATTGAAATGACACGTCTTCCTTCTCTACACCTATCTGTTCAAGAAAGTCGAACAACTCCCCAAAAGAGCGACACGGATAAGGGGTTTCACAGACTTTATTCGCTTTTTCAACCTGTTCAATAAACTCTTCATTGTTCCCTAACCCCTCTTGCATCTTCAGAACTAGCTCTAAAGATTCTTCATCCTTTGCCAATGTCATATACCCTTCATTTTTATTATAGTAAATGATAAAAGGGATATGAGTATTCGGATGAATAAACGATGCTTTATACACAACCATTTCAATTCCTTCCTTCTTACACGTATTAGCCTAAGTCACATTTAACCTTTTAAGCTTACATTTTAATTGTTCCTTTTGCGCGACAATTTCTTCAGCAGAGATCGGCTTACTTACGACAAACCCTTGAACGACTTCACATTCATTTTCATACAGCTTATTTAGTTGCTCTTCTGTTTCCACACCTTCGACAACCACTTTCAATTTCAGTAGCTTCGTCATTTTTATAACTGACGATAAGAGAGCATTTGCCTTTTCATTCGTTGTAATATCACTTACGAATGAACCATCAACTTTGACAATATCGATTGGCAAATCTCGTAACTGATTTAAAGAGCTATACCCTGTACCGAAATCGTCAATACTAATACTAACACCTAGCTTTTTAATTCGCATCAAAATTTGCTGAACACTTCCCTTATCCATCGCCATCGTTTCAGTAATTTCTAGCTCTAATCGATTGGGCTCAAGGTCGTTTCCCTTCAAAAACTGTTCGATTTTCTCAATTAAATTATGTTGAAACAACTGGCTAACTGATAGGTTTACAGATATAGAGGGGACATGGATTCCTTCCTCCGTCCATTTTCTCATTTGGATACATGCCTGTTCGATCACCCATTCACCTATTAATAGAATGAGCCCCGTCCTTTCTGCAATCGGAATAAATTCTCCCGGCGAAATCATCCGACCACTTGGATGGTTCCAACGAACTAACGCTTCTACGCCGACTAGATCACCCGTTTGAATATTCAGCTTTGGTTGATAATATAATAGAAGCTCTTCTTGGTCAATTGATTTACGCAAATCCGCCTCAATTCTCATTGCTTCATTAGGGCGTGTATTCATTGATTTATGGAAAAAGGCAAACGGTTGATGATTTTCTCTCGCATGCTCCAACGCATGTTGAGCATTTTTTTGCAAATCTTTCACCGTTTCGCCAACACCATGGAAATGGGTAACGCCAACAGTTGCCGTTAAAAAAAATTCATATTGATCGACTTTAATCGATTGTTCAATGGTCTTAATGGCAAAGCGTATCATCTTGATCGTCTGTTCATTAGGGCGCACCTTACGATCAATAATTGCAAAACGACTATCACTAATTCTCGCTATGTATAAATTTGGACTTAATAATGACTTAAATCGCTTTGCCAATAAGCGAATGACCTCTTCAGCAATTTCCTGATCGATATGCTTACGTATGAAATTCAAGCGATTGACTTTCAAAATGTAGAAACCAAACGGCTCCCCATATTTAATTCGTTCAAATAACGTATATTTTAAACTTTCATAATTAGCAAACTCTGAAACAGGGTCATTAAAGTATAGAAAACGAACCTCTTCCGCCGCTTGCTCCTCTTTTGTAATATCGGTTACGATGCCACCAATGTTCATTAATGACCCATTCTCTGAATAAATCGGGTAAATTTGATCCTGCACCCAGCGCTCTTTCCCATTTTTTTGGATGATGCGATATTTAATCGTTACATTTCCATCCCTTTCGATCTTCTTCTGCCAATATGATGGTGAATACCTCTTTCGGTCATTAGGATGTATCCGTTCATACCAGAGGGTTGGCGATGCCACTAATTCCTCGCTCGTGTATCCAAAGATTTCACTGACATAAGAAGACACACGTAATAGTTCGTTTGTTCGACTATCTCTTAACCACAACACTGAATGGGCTGACTCATACATGCTCTCAATTTGATGCTGCGCTTTGTTCTTTTCTTTTAACCCTATGAATATTCGTACAAGTAACAGAATAAGCATGATATATATGCTAAACTTAACAACTCCTAAAAGTGACTCATCTACAACATAAGGTACGCTAAACTGCAAACCAAGCAAACAAATTAAGACAATTAGTAATTGATTGATCGTTAATAAAGGTTTCCGTATCATCCTATCTTCCCCCATGACAACAACCTAAAACCCGCAATACTTAAGCGCTTACATAACTTTTCAAAAAATGAGGTAATTTTCTCTTTTATTGTATCACGTTTTAACATTTTTTTGACAACATTCTCTTAGAGATTATGCAAAAAGCACCAAAAAATATAGCAATGTCTCCGCTCACTACGCGTCTTGTGGCGAGAAAGAGCACTCACCACAAGACTTTTAAAGGATATAGCGCATGCACTCATTGCTTCGAGGTCATTCAAAAAGGAAAAACCCCCTTTTTAAATGACCGTCTAATGAGAATTCAGTTATTTTTCCTCCTTATTTAATAAAATTATGATAGAATGTATTACGATGGAAACGAGGTGATAAGAAATGCAACCATTAAAAAACCCAGGGTTAGCAGCAGTCCTCAGTGCTCTTTGGTGTGGACTCGGTCAAATTTATAACGGCCAAATCGGAAAAGGAATCATATTTATTATTATTCAAGCTATTAATGGCCTTCTTATGTTTGTTTTAATTGGTTTTATTACAGCACCACTTATGTGGATTTGGGGTATGATCGATGCGTATCGAGTAGCAGAACGATTGAATCGTCAACATCAATCAAGATAGCAAAAGCCTAGTGTAGCTTTCGTGTTGCACTAGGCTTTTGTGCTAAGCTAGAATGATTTGTAAGGGGGCCAATCACAATGAACCTATACTTCCAGAACTACATAACCATAATTAAAACAAATTTCATGCTAATTATCATTGCATTAATGCTTTTATTTGTAACCTTTTTCATTTGGGCTGGCTTACCATTTTTCGTTATCGGAAATACCATAGACCTTTTCACCAATCATGCCATCATGTTTTATGTTAGTATTTCCCTTTCAGGTGGATTTCTATTTTCACTCTATTTTCTACCGATTAATCTAAAAGTGGCGAAAAGCATTGCCGCTATAAAAGAACGTGGTGTAGTCCGCTCTTTTTTGCAAATACAACTAATCTGGGTGTTCGTCTGTTCTGTGCTTTTCGGCACTGTGTTGTATATACTTATTCAATTAGGTTGAACATACCGATGGCTAACATTTACAAATGAGGATAGAAATCTGAAATATTTCGCCACGTTATCTTTGAGTTACTTTCTTATCCACTAATCAAATGCATACTTACTACTGTTACCTTTAATTTAGAATTTCTCACACATGATAGAATTGATCTGGATATGTTATAAGCTCTTTTTGGTCTGCCTTAGAGATCTGATGACTGATTGGTTTATAGCTAATATTAATAATCCGCTCATTGTCTTTAGTTGAGTACGGTGTGAAATTGTTCGTTACTTCACCGCTCAATCGGTTATCAATTGGTAAGGATAGAGCATGATCTAAATGCGCAAAACCAAATTGTTGTAAGGAAATTTGTCGTATGTTTTTATTTTTTTGATCCTTAAAGTAAATAATAAAATTATTTACATCAAAAACAATACTCCAATACGTAAATGTAGGTGGAATCCTCTTTCCAATCCAATTCCACATACCTTGCATCGATGGCTTAATAGATACTTCCTTTAGAATTGAAAATGCTTGTTCGACTGCATTAGGGCTAGGTTTTTGATATACTTGCTCAATCAAACGGTATGCCAAAGTAAATCGGTCGAGTGAATTTGTTTTTCTTGATAATTGTTGAATAGACTGGTTCGCAAATTGGTTTGCATATTCAAGTGATCGTTCATAACTAGTATTCGTAATCATGTAATAGGTTGCCTGGTCAATAACGTTTGCCTTACCATTAATAAACTCAATTAAAACGGTTTCCCCCGTAACGTCACAAACCGTATAATGCAATGTATAAATCGACTTTTCAATCCGAACTTCTTCTAAATGCTTGATAACTTCTTTAACGGTTCCAAAATGATCAAGCTGATATTGAATCCACTGCAATTCGTTTAAACTTGGTCTCTCATCTATTGCTGGTAATTCACCGTCTTCATGAAACATCATGGCGATTGCCAACCCGTTTTCATTCATGCCACTCATTGGCAACTCACGACCAAATTGAGTAAATGTCACATTTCCATATTTAGAAATCCAATGCAACCTTTTCTCCTCTTCTTCAGATAACGAAAATTTACTTAGCCCTCGTGGACTTACAACAATTAACCCATGACCATAGTAAAAATCATAGTTTTGCCCCAATAAGAAATGTTCATTATTTTTCATTGTAAATGTTGTACACATTTCGACACCTCCATACTATGTCTTCTTAAAGCTAAGATATCAGAGTATGGTAGTATTTTCTTGACTCTCTTTGCTACTTTGATGTAGTCGTTATGTGATTGAAAAGGAAATTTCCATTTTTGATTTATCATCATATGGTCCTATAAATTCAGCTCCGTACCGTTCTATAATAAACTCATTCGTTAACTTTGCTTTTAATAATGGCATGCGATAGTAACAAATAAAATCATAGGTGTTTAAAACTCTTCCTACTTCATCTTGAAAAAGACGACCTTTATGTGTAAAAGTAACAGCTTTTGCATTGTGAATTTCTTTTGTTATCATACCTTCTGGAACGATCGAAGTATCTGTTACCTCTACAGCTACAAGTTCTTCGTACGTTGCCATTTCATTTGTTAAACCCAAATCAAAACAAACACGATACAAAACATCGTTTTTTCTGTTTGTTATTTGATCAACTTGCTGTAAAAAGCTTTCAATAACAGGGGTAATAGTCGATATATTTCCATCATGTGAATAACGACAAATTCCTATTAGTTTTACTGATAGTGTTTCAATTTTTTCACTGACGCGAACTTGTCCGTTCAAGGCTTTTACTTCTAGAATAATGGAATCGGTATTTATTGGTTTCAACTGGTTGGGGATTTTATAATACGGTTCTTTTCGTAGTCTACCTGGAGTTATCCCAAACATTTTCTTAAAATTTCTCGTAAAAACTTCTTGGGATAAGAAACCATACTTCATAGCAATTGTTAAAATATCATCTTGTGATTGTATGATACATTCAGCTGCTCTAGTTAACCTACGTTTCTTTATATAATCATAGATTGATAGTCCAACAACCGCTTTAAATAGACGATAGAAATGGTATTTAGAAATATGTATCCTTGCAATTGCTTGATCAATATCCATTTCTTCTATATGTTTCTCAAAATCATCTACAAACTTTTGGATATCCTCTAAATAATTCAATGTTTACACTTCCTTTATAAACCGCAATCAGCCTCCATATCGATTCAATCATTTTAGATCGGTAAATTCTATTCAGTTTTTGAAGATACGTCAAACCTATCATAAAAAAGGAACTACATTAAATAATACCAAATATTAAACTTACGAAACGCACTCGTTAGTCGACCAAGAACCCCTTAAATATTTAAAGATTTAATGCAGATTAAGCCCTTATCTACCGAAGTCTCTATACCCAATTTAATCGCCATTTCTCGTTATCCGTTTATGCTCCATCAATTCGCCAACTTCTTCAACTATCCCTGTTCTTTAGTTTATGATAAAGCGATAAATAAACATAATATGAAAGTAAAACCCGATAACGGTGTCATCATAAGTCTCTCTTTTTTGCTCTGTGATATTAGGTTTGCTATTGTATTAATGCCAAGGAAAATAGTAATAACCCATACAAGTATATTTGTAGGTAAAAAATAGGACCCATTTAAGACATTTGTATGTTGAAGAAAAACAAAACCCATAAATAAGAGAATCACAGCATTAAAAGCACTCACAATACGTAATTTTTTAGGTAAAACTTTATAATAGCCCCCCATTGCAAATTCACCATAAGGATAACCGAGTGAAAGTATCACTTGAAACACTGCAACAGATACAAACAAAATTGCCACAATGACTGATGATATGTAGATAAAATCCACTTCTCTAACCTCCTCACTTTAATTTCTTCTTAAAGTATCCTACTTCTATAGTTTAAACCACACATTTGACTGCTCCCGAAAGTTTGCTGTGTATCCCACTCAATTTACTTCAATAAAAAAAGTCAGCCTTTTTCTTGAAGATTAACCACCCGTTAGCTAAATGTCATTTACTACTACTTAATCAATGACATTATTCAGTTTCCATATTTTTAATGAGCTGAAAAGCCTCCGGTGGCTGACCATTTTCGAGTCTCTGTCTAATTAATTTAGCACACTCTTCAGGACTATAAACGGAGGTATCAATTTCCATGTCATAGACACCAGGTATATGGACAAGTTCTTGCCATAAAGCAATTGGCTTTGGAACTTCACCATCATGGTTGTAACCAGCATTCCATGTCTTAATCCTCCGTTCCATAACAATTTCAATCGGGCACCGAACTCCTACGAAAAAAACAGGGAGTCCATCCAATATACGAGCACACTCAGGAAGAATTCTTAATGGAACTGAATATCCGTCATGATGTCCTACGTCAACCACAACATTTAGTCCTAAACGACTGAATTGTGCGATTGTCTCATACATGGCTCGATACATTATTTTTATAGTTGATTCAAGGTCGGGTCGTTCACCTCCAGGTCGTAAACCGATTCCAGGTTGAAATTGTTTTGGGGTCATCTGCATAAACTGGTCTACACCTAAATTCATCCACACACCTTCAAATGTATTCTGGATTACTAAAGCTATACTAGACTTCCCTGATCTTGGAGTACCATTTAGAATTATTATTTCCCCAGGTTTATCTATTTTGGGCATAGAGAGATTCCTCCTAAGTCACTCATTATCGCTTATTGAATAAAACTGCTCCGTTCGTAAAAAAGCGACAGCCCTGTTCAGCTATCGCCCCGTTAATTTAACAAGGCGGACATCCCCTTTTTCTTACTATGTATTTCCTTATTTGCTTTTTCGATAATTGTTTTTATAAATGGTTCTTTTTTCTTTGTGTAAGTTGGTCTATCAAACTGATATTTAGAGGCAAGTTCTTTTTTTAATGAAGCGTACTCCTTTGCTACTTGGGGGTGTAACCTAAGATAGTCCCGAAACAATAATTTTTCAATCCACTCACTGCTATTAAATTCACAAATATGAAGATGACAAGTGCCCTGTCCCCATAACCCCTTCCTAAAAAACCTTCTGTCTTTAAACATTGGTTTTGGAACATATTCATATTCTATTTCACTTAAAGGACGAACATAGTTAGGTACTTCATCTAAATCTTGTATACCTATAATGATGTCAATTATTGGTTTAGCTTCTAACCCCTTTATAGACGTGCTTCCAATATGTTCAATTCCTACAACCCTATCACCTAAAATATCAAGAATTCTTTTTTCCTCAGATTCAAATTGTTTTTCCCAATTTGGATTATATTCACTAAGAATAACGATTGGTTTCGTCATATTGTCCCACCTATAAAAAATAATGCTTCTTAGATTTAATTCTATAAAGTCAAACAAAGCCTTCTCCAACAATTCCTGCCTAGTTAATAAAATAGGGGAAGCTACGAATCTTATTCAACAATCGCTCCCGTTTGCTTTAAGTACAGAATTCCACAAATGACTGATGTTTAGATTTAAATCCTTATTTCTTTAGAGGCTTTCTAATAATTCAACCTTATGTCCGTCAGGGTCTTTAATAACTGCACGCTTTCCCCATGGACTAACAGTTGGCACAGTAATAATTAAGCCATCTTTTGTGGAAAACTTATCAATAATTGCATCTAAATTGTCAACATTGAATCCTAAACGTGTTGTAATACCTACGATTTCAGACTGACTTGGATATATCTCAAATACAAGATTACCAATTTCGCAAGCGTAATGCTCTGGTCCATTGCCATGTTGTTCTTTTTTAAATGTAAGTCCGAGAGTTTCATAAAAGGTAACAGATCTTTCAATATTGAGTGAGCTAATTACAACAAGGTTTATATAAATGGACATTTAAAAGCTCCTTTAGATTTGATTACCCATACGTTTACATGAATTCTTT
>NZ_JBGUAV010000036.1:0-41008 GCF_041821005.1 Halalkalibacter sp. AB-rgal2 | reverse complement strand
TCTTTAATAAATTTCTTCTTATCGTAATCATTCCCTCCTTGAAGAGGATAACAAGCCTTTAGCGACGAACGGATAAAAATCGTTGTCTGTTCATGGTAAACATCCATAAACTCATCAAACATATCCTCTAACACGTCTTCATTTAACTTTTCCAACATGGATAATGTGTCTTGAACAGTCCCTTGTTGATGATTACGCAAATAGAACGCCAACGTTCTCGTCATCATACTTAGAAAATCATTTTTGTTATTCACTGTTTTTTTCAATACGGGTACAACAGCCATGACTCTCAACCTCCTCTTATTTCATCTAGTAAGAAATCAAAGAGAACTGATAAAGTTTGGTTTTTAACTTTTTTGGTGACCTTTAAGCAATGAGCGCATCCGTTACTTGTTTTGAAAAGCTTGATAAGAGTGTATCAAGCGAGTGACGGGTGAAGCCATTGCTAAACAAGTTAAAGGCACTGAGAAAGCCGTTTTGTACTTTTTCAGTGGCTTCCTTTATCCAAACTTTATCGTATATGTACCCGCCTAACTCCGAAACCAAACGTCTAGTACGTTTCATTCATTCGATGGAACCTCATTCCGCTCTGTTTCCATTGATCTCGCCTCATTAGTGGAATGAAGTTTCATTTCAGTATATATTCATTTTTAACGGAATGAGTCTCCTCTTGCTTCTATATCACTCATTAACATTTTGACACTGATATTCAGGCGCGTAACGTATGAATGAAGAACAGGAGCACCAGCAATGAAGATCCCTCTATCCAATTAATGCCGCTTCATACGAAAAAGCCAAGGGCACTGAAAAAGCCTACCCTAGAGTCTAGGGTAGGCCTGTTGTTTGTTTAGCTATCATTCATTTCCAAACAGGAATGTGAATTAAAGCTTAACTACGTTCGCAGCTTGAGGTCCGCGAGCACCTTCAACAATTTCAAATTCAACGTCTTGACCTTCGTCTAAAGATTTGAATCCTTCTGAGTTGATAGCTGAGAAGTGTACGAATACATCATCTCCGTCTTCGCGCTCGATAAATCCAAAACCTTTTTCTGCATTAAACCATTTTACTTTTCCTTGCATGCTTTCACATTCCCTTCGTAACTAAAATACTGTGGTGTTTCCACAGTTTTACTATAACAGCGCTTTAATTCATTGTCAAACGGTTTCAAGACCTAAAAAATCGCGATATTCTGCCTTTTTCGGCAAAGTTTCGTATTTTTTATGATAGCGCTTTCTTATTACTCTTCCTTTCTCGCTTTCTTGTATCAACTTCAGCAAAAACCAATATTTTGAAACTTTTTACAAAATATTATAAAATGTATTGAATCATTACAAATTAACCAGTATAATATACTTAGAGATTCAGTATTCATACAGTCAACTAAAAAGGATTGAATAAATAAATATACTTACCCCACTCTTGTCACTGCAGGTTTCACCCCCTGCATCCTGAGTGTTATGTGTATAAGATCCTCGGTTCAACCTCACCCCGTACATATTTCTTATACACATAAAACAAACCGCTCCTTATAATTTAAGAAGCGGTTTTTCTATGTTTCGACACCCTCTTTTTTTACAGCATTTCTCCAATTCCGCTGAATGACTTATAAAATAGGAGATAAGCATTCTCCACTTTTCTACGTTACAACCTTCTATTACTATGATACTATTATACCGTATTCCTATATATTAATAGAAAAGAGTGAGAAAGATGATCTTTATTGGGCAAATGGTTGCAGTCAGCTATAGTTTAATATTAATTGTCTTAATGATCCTCTTCAGTCACATATCCAGTATTCCGTTATTTCTATTATTTGCAATCGTATTCATATTCATCAATTGGTTACTAGGAAAATGGGTAGATTCATTAAGACACGAACGTCAGCAACTCTATTGGAATGAGAAGCATTTTAAAAAAAGTAAGCATTCCCTCCAACAGCTATATACAAGCATCGATATTATGATTTTTACGTATGATCTTACTTCTAATCAATTATATGTGTCCAAAGGGGTCGAAGAGCTTTTCGACATTTCAAAACAAACGTTACAAATTCCACCTGAGAAATTATCAGAATTTGTTCACCCAGATGATAAAAGTAGATTTATCAAAACACTGACGCAATTAAAACTAGGCAAGAGCATAAATGAAAAATATCGTATTCTAAAAACCGACCACGATTTAAAATGGATTCATATTAAAGCCACACCCATTTTTAATTCTAATAAGCTCGTCGAGAAAGTAAACGGTACAATCCTTGACATTACCGAAGAAAAACAATTAGAGGCTAAACTAAGAAAACTTGCTTATTTTGATGAACTGACAGAATTGCCAAATCGTCTATACCTCCAAAGAAATTTAAAGAAAGTATTAGCTAAAGCGAAGCGGCGTCAATATCGTGTCACACTAGCCTTCATTGATTTAGATGGATTTAAAAAAGTAAATGATAAACTCGGTCACGACTCAGGTGATCTTCTATTACAGGAAGTCGCCAAACGATTATCGAACGTCATACGTGAAGAGGATTTACTCGCTCGACTCGGTGGTGATGAATTTATCATTGTATTTGAAGATACAGAAGTGGATGTTATTAAGCATATCTCTGAACGAATTCTCTCTGCAGTCAGTAAGCCTTTCACCTTAAAGGATCAAGATGTTTCCGTTTCACCTAGTATAGGCATAAGCCAGTATCCGAATGATAGTGATAATGACGAATCATTAGTAAATGCTGCTGATCAGGCGATGTATTATGCGAAACGAAGAGGTAAGAATTCGTTCCACATATACGATTCTTCAATCGATTATAACGACCAAAAGAAACTTCCCCTAATGGATCGACTTATGAATACATTTACACGCTAGGCTTTTATTTTTGATCACAATTGCAAAATTTGTCGTTTTCTCTCCGTATATGTTGAAGTAACATAAGCCAGGAAACTCCCACGAGCTCCTGGCTTATTATTATTTCCTAAACCCTTTTAACTCATACGTAAATGTGTACGTCTTATCGGCATACAGTGTAAATTCTGGATGCGTAATCGCCCCCCAGCTATCATCTCCACCTACACCCATTTGCTGATCATTGACACGGACGCAAATCTGTTCACTTATTGGAAGCTTGTAAGAATGATCGTTCTTCTCAAGCTCATTTGGCGTGTAAGATAATGCACTAAATTCAATCGTCGGAGACCCTTTTATCATCAATCCAACTCCACGATCATTCACAAGAGTTGCCCACCTGACATCTGTTTTATTACCACTTTCTTGTGGCTTTAAATACGGAACAAACTGCTCTTCTACACTTCCTTCATAGACACCTAGCTTTGCTCCTGTCTTTTTATCACAATAGCTTTCATGTGGTCCTCGACCGTACCACGTTAGATTCTGATAGTCCCGATCGATTGTGAACAACATACCGACAGCTGGAATTTCAGGTAAGTCTTTACCTGGAACAAGCTGCTGTCTCACCCGAACCGTACCATCACCGAAAATCGTATAAACGACCTTGCACATTGATTTACTCGTCGTAAGCAGGGCGAATGTCGATTCAACGACGACCTTACCAGCTTCTTCTGAAAAAGTAAAAGAGGTCAGTTCTCGTCCCTCACTAGCCTGTCGCCACGTTTGACTACGCTCATGAAGCTTATTTCCACGATCATTATCTGTCATAGCTCGCCAGAAGTAAGGATTAGGCGCTGACTTCACTAGATCTTCGCCCGCAAACGAATACGAAATCATCTCACCTGTTTCCTGTTGAAAACGAATCAGCGCTTCCCCTGCTTCGCATGTTACAAACTCGGCAGCCTCACTTACTTGAACAGTCTCTTCCTGCTTAATATTTGCCTTATCTTCAACAGTCGTTAACACAAATTGCTCAAACGCCACCTCATGGCCAGCTTTCGCCCAGCTCTTATTCTCCCTTAAGACGAATGATGCGGTTACAATATATTCAGACTGCTCTGATTGAATCGCCTCGAAGCCCTCGAGCTTTACTTCCTGCGACTCACCCGCAGCAATGTCCACTACCTGCTCACCGCTAGCCACCTCTTCTCCATCCTTTAGCAGCTGCCATGTCAGTACATAATCGGCTAAATTGGAAAACAAAAAGAGATTACTCACTTGAATTCGCCCATTTTCGATATCGACATCATGCAACCGAACATTTTGATAGCATTTTTTCACTTCAGCTAATTTCGGACTTACTTGGCCATCAGCAAAAATTAAACCATTCCCTGAAAAGTTACCATCGGTGGGAGATTCACCAAAATCACCGCCATATGCTAAATACTCGATCCCCTCGGAAGTCCTTGTCTTCAGCGCTTGGTCCTTCCAGTCCCAAATGAATCCACCTTGTAAGATTGGATATTGATCAAATAGCTCTGTATATTTAAACAAATTCCCACACGAATTGCCCATCGCATGGCTGTATTCGCATAAAATATACGGCTTCCCTTCATTTTCGCCTCGTTCCGCTTGCTTCGCATACTCCTCAACAGCACGAGGACGAATATACATCGTACTTTCTACATCTGAGGCTGCATCAGATTTCCGATAATGGAACGTCCCTTCATAATGGATGACGCGTGTTGGGTCTTGTTCTTTTAGATGCTGACTCATCTTCAAGAAATTATCCCCACCAAACGATTCATTCCCTAAAGACCACATCACAATGGACGGATGGTTTTTATCGCGCTGAAGCATTGAGTTACAACGATCGATGACATTATCTGTCCACTCAGGTCGACTGCCTGGAACGGTTTCTCCAAGCTCCTTCTGCCCATATTTCCACGTTCCATGCGTCTCCAAATTCGTCTCATCAATGACATACAACCCATACTCATCACACAATTCATACCAAAGTGGATGATTCGGATAATGTGATGTACGAACAGAATTAATATTGTACGCCTTCATCAACTGAATATCATGAACCATATCCTCATACGTAACAGCGCGTCCTTTGTCTGCAGCAAACTCATGACGGTTAACTCCTTTAAAGACAACACGCTGACCGTTCACCTTCACCAATCCATCCTTGATCTCAACAGCACGGAAGCCTGCTCGACAGCTTTGTGCTTCAATGAGATTTCCAGACTGATCCTCCAATGCTAATACGAGCGTATACAAATTCGGATATTCCGCACTCCACTTTTCTGGATTTTCAACAAAGGCTTGAATCGACACTTTCCCACCATCAACAGCAGACTCAGCACTCACAACCTCTCGCTCGTCACAATCAAACAGTGTTGCTTTTAACGTTAATCCTGATAATGACTCTTCATTGTAATGAGAGACGTCTGCATCAATGTATAAGTGAGCATTGCGATATTGCTGGTCTAGATCAGTACGCACAAAAAAATCCTCGACATGAGAAACAGGCGTTGAATACAAATAAACGTCACGGAAAATACCACTCATCCGCCAAAAATCCTGATCCTCAAGCCAACTTGCATCACACCATCTGTACACCTCAACCGCTAGTTTATTCTCTCCTTCTTGTATATAAGGCGTCAGGTCAAAGTCAGCAGGTGTAAACGTATCCTCGCTATAACCGACAAGCTCCCCATTCACCCACACATAAAACGCCGATTCGACTCCTTGAAAGCTAATATAAACAGGCTGATCCTTCCATTGGTCAGGAACGGTAAACGTTCGAACATATTGCCCGACTGGATTGTATTCTGTTGGGGCAAAAGGAGGCTTAATATCCTCACGCTCCTCCCACGGATACCGTAAATTCGTATAATGCGGATAATCATAGCCCTGCAACTGCCAATGTCCAGGTACTTGTATACCATCCCATTGCTTATGGTCATAATCCGCTTGATAAAATGTTAGGCTACGGTCTGATGGCTTCTCAACATGGTGAAATTTCCACGTACCATTTAATGTTTCATAAAAAGGTGAAGACTCTCTCTTTCCTTTTAAAGCTTCTTCAACCGAAAGATATGAAATCGCTGTCGCATGAGCAGGTAAACGATTTAACTGAAAAATCTCTGGATTGTTGTTCCACTCAGGATAGCCATTCTCCGGTGGGGTATACTGAAATTTATTTGCACGTTTTAGCATCAAGATCCCTCTTCTCTTCGACATTTTAAGATAACCAAAATAACTCCTTATTCCCTCGTAGCCTTGCAATCCCTTCAACAAAATAATAGTCACCGTAAATGAGTGGCTTATCGACATTACTTTGTTCAGGGTAATGACCTGTTCCATGGAGAATCAGGCCATCTTCATTTTCATTTTCCCAAGCACTATAATTCTCATATAATGACCGTAAAATCCGCTCACCAGCACGCTTATATGGTGTTGCATCCTGAGCTGCGACTTGATCAGCTAATAACAATAAGCCACAAGCGGCAATCGCTCCTGCTGAGGAATCACGGTAATGAGGAACCTCATCAGGTAAGCGGAAGTCCCAATATGGAACATGATCATCAGGTAAATGGGCGATAAAGAAATGAGCGACCTTCTTCGCTGCTTGCAAGTATTTGTGATCATTCGTATGAGCATATGCGAGGGCAAAGCCATAGACCGCCCACGCAGTCCCTCTTGACCAAGCTGAATGCGAGGCATAGCCTTGTCCGCCAACAAACTCGACACGCTCACCTGTCACTGGGTCGAAGTTGACAATATGATGGACAGATCCATCCTCTTCGATAAAATGCTCCAATACCGTATGCGCATGACGAGTAGCAATCGCTTTGTAGCGTGGATCGCCTGTCTCTTTTGAAGCCCAAAACAATAACGGTAAATTCATCATACAATCAATAATCGCAAAGCCTGTATTTTCATCCCCTTCAAACCACGGATTCCACGCACGAATATAATTCCCATTCGCATTAAACCGCCCCATTAACAAATTCGCGACTAATAACGCCCGACGCCGTGAATCTTTTTCCCCTAACAGCTTATAGCGAGCGACACTTGTTAACGTCCACATAAATCCCATATCATGATCAAGTCGATCAAAGCCCGTAATCACATCATCTAATTGCCGCTCACATTTCTCCGCAATTGCCTTAAACGACTCGTCTTTCGTTTCACGATACACAAGCCAAAGCTGTCCAGGCCAAAAACCCGCCGTCCACCAATGCGGATCAGCGCACTCATATGTACCATCTACACTCACATGAGGAAACCACGCTCCAATTTTCTTCGAGGTTCTGTCTAATTTCGCCGTAATCTGTGACCATGCTTCCTCTACCCACTGTTGCTCTTTCATTTCCCTTCACCCTTTCTTCTCAAATCGACATTCGAAATGAATGTGTGCCTCATCCATCGGTCTTCTTACAGTAAAATCCAATGCAACAACTTGCTCTTCTTCACCAAAATGATTGGAAAATGTTAAGACGTTCTCCTGAACTTGAATAAGCTGTTCGTCATATGTGATTCGTAAGCACTGTTCATTCCCTACTAATAGAACAGCTCCAACTACTTTATTTATCTTTTGAATCTGTGTCATAAACCGACTAACAAATGAAACAGGTCGGTCTGCTGAATACATGTCCTCAATGATTAAAGCCGGTGAGTACGTCTTCTCCCACTTAAATGATCTTTCAAGCTGACGGACATAATCCAAACCGTAAGCATCAGCATATTCCATTCCAACCTCATCACACTGCTCATTCTCAACAACGTGAAATGAGCTCGTTCGATAAGGAGCACCAGCCTTTTGGTGATGACCATTTACTATCGGCACCGAATGCCCGTGAGAACCATTACACAAATACGAATAACGTTCTTTGCTAAAATAACGCTTTGTATATTCCCCACTTCCTAAATCTGTGAGAAAGATGTCCTCATCACATGCTAGGATGAATTGCCCAACATCATTATGATTATGAGGTTCATCATTATGACCACCCTTTGTTGCAAACGCATACAATTTTTCATTCACTTCATACCTTGATACAAACCATTGCGTTTTCTCTAAATAGTAGCTTTGAGGCAACCACGGCTTTCCTTTCACATCAGTTTGAAGCCAAAGAATTTCTCGAATAGCAGGAGCCCAGCGACTGCAATGATCATCCGTATACTTCGCCCCCCACTCCTTCTTCGGTATATCGACATCCGAAAACCGTTGATTCAAGTAATGTGTCAGTCCTAACCAAACGTTTCCTGTCGCAACTGAATCAGAAAAACGAACAGTTCGATTCCCAGTCAAAAAGGCCTTTTGCTGAAACAAGGCGATCTGATGCACCTTCTCAGACTGCAACAAATCAATCTGTCCGGCTGTTTTCTTTTTTAATAAGTCGGCAAAATAGACATAAAACCCAAATCCATACTGCCAATAGCCGTATCCCTCTAAACAAGCACCATCATCATAAAAGCCTGACAAATACGATTCCATCGCCTTCATAACCTTTGTTAAAATTGTCGCAAATTCATGATCATCTCCATGACTATAAATCGCTACCGCTCCAATCGAACCAGCACAAACCGCAGCCCAATTGTGATCCGCCTGTTCCCAATGGTAGGAATAATAATAGAAAGGCTGCAGAACACGTCTTCTCACTTCCTCCTTTATTCGTTTTCGAATAAGAGGATCGAGTGATGGTTCGAGTAAAACTGCGATTTCGGTGAGCGCAAAAGCTGTTTCAGAGGCAAATAGATCAATCTCTCTCGATTCTGGCTTATCCTCTTGGATACGACGTGAGCTTTCACCATCATTAGACATATGCGCTGGCAAGCACCACGAATACTCATTACAAATATACCAAATGATCTCATGCAAGTTTGCTAGATTCTCCTCATTCTTAGGCTCAATCAATACCATCAGCGCAAACGTATTTAATCGTCGTCTTCTTTCAAAATAAGCAGCTTCGTATTCTTTCCGTGAGCCTGTTTGTGAAAAGAGTTTAAAAAGGGAGTAGGGGAGGTCCGGTATTTCTGACGACCTTAGTCGAACAGTCTCCATTTTCACTTCTTCCAGAATCGTTTGATACGTTTTCTCTATTTGAATTTGTTGAAAAAACCGTTCCTTCCCTTCATGCGAAGAGAACCAATTTTCGATCGGTGCATATGAATGAAGCTTGCTCATCATCTCTTCATATTTCATGTCGTCCCCTCAGCTCTCCTATAAAAATATGCTGTGGCTTTTCACCAATATTACTATCATTTGAAACCGATTTCACTTTCACAATTATGAAACCCGTTTCATTTATCGTAACATAGATGAATCCTATGTTGTCAATTCATTTTTGGTATGGATTTATAAGAATTGCGAATGATTAATGAAGTAGGCACGATCGTCTCCTTTGACACTTCTTTTTCTTCGATTAAATCAACTAATTGATTGATTGCCATTTTCCCTAATTGATCATAATTTTGCGAAACCGTCGTTATTCCAGGCGGAAAATGCTGCGCTAAATAAATATCATCGAAACCAGCGACAGACATATCATCCGGGACGGATAAACCATGCTTCTGAAACAGATTAATGGCACCCATCGCAACAAAATCATTGACACAGATGACGGCTGTTGGCTTTTCATCTAAACTCATCAGCTTCGCAGCCGCTTCCTCCCCTGATTCAATCGTAAAGTTAGAAGCAATCACCCAATCATCGACAACATCCATTCCATGCTTCCTCAGCTCTTCTTTAAACGTTTCAATCTTCATTTCTGTCGATGTAATCCCGAAAACACCACCAAGAAAACCTATTTTTTGATGCCCATAATTTTTACACAATTCAACTAGCTGCCGAACACCTAAGGCTTCATCTGTTCGCACAATATGTGCATCCACCCCTGGCATTTGTCCATTCACAAACAGAACAGGAACGCGCTCCATGATTGTATTCATCTCATCGACATATGCAGGATTCACATCAACGGCATTAATCCGCCCACCTAAGAACACAATCCCATCGACTTGTTTTTCTAACAATGCATGTAAATACTTCGATTCCATTTCACTATCATTCATCGTGTTGCAAACAAAAGATGTATAACCTGCATCAAGTGCATGCGCTTCCCCTTTTAACACAAATGTCGAGAAAAAGGGATGGTTAATGTCTGGCAGAATAAATCCGATCATTTTGGTTTTCTTGTGCAATAAACTTCTCGCTAATCCATTCGGCTTAAAATTGTATTTCTCAATCACTGCTGTAATCTTCTTCATCGTCGCCGGCTTCACTTTCGCATTGCCTGTCAAAACTCTTGAAACGGTAGCTGGTGACACTTGAGCCTCTTTTGCAATGTCGTAAATCGTCACACCCTTTTTCATTCAAACCTCTCCCTACTTAGCTTAAGGGCATTCATTTCCGGTCCCCTTTTTTATTGTCTGCTTGAAAAGCTTGATACGTTTAGACTGCTCATATCAAAATGAGCAACAATTGTGAGCATGGATATTCACATGTCAGACTGGAAAAGTCGATTTGCCCTTTTCAGTCACTTCTTAGCTTTTGGCTACATTATAGCATAAAATCATTCGCTCGAAATCGGTTTCATTTTTTTGAAATTTAATAAACTCATTGAGCTTAAAAAAGGAAATACGGAGACGAAAGCTCTTTAGCCTTTCATCTCCGCCATCATTTTTTCAATTTCTTCTTTTGAAAGACCAGTCATTTGAGAGACAAATGCACGTTCCACTCCCTCTTTTAGTAGCGTTAACGCGACTTTCTCAATTCCTTTTTCAATTCCTTTTTCAATTCCTTTTTCTATCCCTTCTTCAAAAGCCTCACCTCGAATCGATTCAATATCTCGAAGTGCCTTTTCGCGTGCTTCATACTGCATACGAATATCTGGATCCATACTTGCAATTCGTAATTTTTCCACACTAAGCTCGATCATCGGATCTTGTTTAGCCATTTCTTCCCACCTCTTATCATCAGTATTTGTTAAAAAGCGTATCCATTTCGCCATACGATCATCCTCTGCAATATTCCCGTTTTGTTCTAATGTTCTAAACTTAGGCAACTCAAAAAAGTACAACTGCATTAAATCATCAGGATACTGCTCGAATGTAACATCATTTCTTAGAGCAAATTTTCTAGCATACTCTTCTGATTGAAAATAAATAAAATCAATAAGATTAATCGCCACAACTTTTGTTAAAAGATGATACTTCCCCTTTTCATTTAACTGCCTTTCAAATAATCTCGAACTGTAAAATAGAGAACGTTTATGGATGTTTTTCTGATTTAACAATTGAATCTCTATATTAATATATCCAAAACCAATCACTTTTGCGCGAACATCGAGAATAGCTTCTTTATCTTCTATACTTCTCTTGTTTAGGATCGGATTTAACACTTCGACTTTGACAAAGCTTTGTCCTTCTGGAACGACAAACACATCATTTAAGAACGCAAGTAACAGCTGATTTGAGCTTTCATCATCACTGCCAAACAATACCTTAAACACAAAATCATTCTTCGGCTTCAACCAGTCAACAGATAGCTGTCCTGTCATGATCTTCTTTTCCCCTTATTATACATTTTATTATATCATAGACACCACGCACGAATACGAACATATATTCTCTTTTTTATTATACATGAAATTCCCAATAGACAATAGATGATATCGGGATTTTTTATGTTTTTTATAAAAACGTATTTAAGGATTAAAGTTTTTGATGATAACACCTTACAACAAAGGTAATCATCATTCCGCTATTTGAGCTATATTACGTTAAATAGTTCCACAAAAATCAACATAGCAAAGTGGGGAACCATTAATTTGACAAGCAAAGCTCTGGCAACGGGCTACACACATTCCTTAAAGGGCATTGAAAAAATGAATATCGAACTTTTTCAATGCCCTTCCATTTAACCGTCATATTCAACGATCCGAGCTATTCCTATTGCAGGTCAACGAATATGACATTCAATCTATTATCAAATGGCTTGACTTTTTCTAATATGATCCTTATCATCTTTCAATTCTACATCAAATCATAATATGTTATAGTAATGGTAAGAAATCATAAGGCACTTACTGATTCTGATATAAATGTAGCGCTTTTTGATATAGAAAATGAATAAAACTCCAATATTCTTGTTGTAAAAGATCTAAATGATATCTAGCGAATCAGTAAGATACGCAATAATTGAATGACTTGCAGGAGAATACAGCACTAAGATAGAGAATTAGAGAGATAGTCAGAGAAATACCATCAACTATCAGGACATGACAGAAAAAATACAAATGATTATACAATAAATTTTAATATCAAAAGGAGGATAACCAATGAGCGAGGAACTATTGAAGCAAATATTAGCAGAAATGTCCGAAATAAAAGTGGAGCAACAAAAATCGAATGAACGTCTAACCCAAACGAATGAACGTCTAACCCAAACGAATGAACGTTTAACCAAGATGGAAAGCAATTTACAGCAATTAAATGAGACGACCTCACGCATCGAGAACAAACAAAATCTCATCTATGAACAAACAGGTAAACTATCCGAGTTTCATTCAGAGGTTACATCCAGACTCACAGACATTGAAGGAAGATTAGCATTCCAAACATATAAAATCGCAGAGAATGAACTCGAGCTCTTTAAATTGAAACGAGACTGACGTCATATTGAGACCGTGCTATCACACAAGCATGGTAGCTTTGAAACCCGTTTTTGCGGATTCCCACAAGGAACGAAATGTTTTCATCTCTTCCTTTAAGAGTAGGTGAAGAATCTCTCCTTGTTTAAACACGTCCTAAAACGTTTTGTATCCATACCCTCTATATCCGAAAAGTAAAAATCTAAAATCACTCATTCTGATTAGTCAAAAAAAAGCTCGACCTCAACATATCTTTATGCTGAAATCGAACTTCTCTCGTTCAAACCCCACGCTTATCGAAAAAGATCCCTTCTGAAGTTGGGCCATCATATGGGTTGTCGTATTTACGTCCGGTTTGTTTCTTTCTTTTCGTCTGTTCAATATCTCGCTGAATTTCTCGATTTTTAGATACGAGTAATTCTGATATCTCATCATTCATCATGATTATTTCCTTCGCTAATTCCTTTTCATCATCCGTTGTTGGTGGACGTTTGATTTGCTTAATGAGAGCCTCCCTAACATCTAACTTTGTCTCTAGTTCACTTATGAACTGATCACGTTTATCTGGGTCCTCTGGCAAATCCGTCTTCAAAAACGTCAATAACGATTGAGATTCTTCATGATTCTTCTTGATAATGGACATTAGGCTTTTCCACCTTCACCATGTCTCTCCTTACGATCTAGCTGAATGACTTCTTTCCACATATCACGGAATTGGATGACAAGCTCTTCTGCATCCTGCAAAGCCTTTGCATCATTCTTAACGTTAGCCTCTATTAAACGATTTAAAATAAAATCATAAAGCCTCATCATATTTTCAGCAGTTTCTGACTCCGTTTTTAATGTGACCATCAATTCACGAATAATATCTTGAGCACGTTGAATCGAATGACTTCTAGCTTCTACATTATTTTCATCAATCGCTTTGTTCGCTTGTTTAATAAATTTCAAACAACCATTGTATAGCATTAATGTTAATTCACCAGGTGAAGCGGTTTGCATTGAATTTTGCTTATAAACTGACTGTAACTGAGTTGCCATATACGAATTCACCCTTCTCCTAATTTAAAATCGTTATTGCATTGGCATTAAAGCAGAAAATAGCGTTTCTGCTTGTTGATTGGCTCTTGCCATTGCAGCTTCCATCGCATTAAATTGTCTCCAATAGCGATCTTCTACCATTGTCAATCGACGTTCAAAATCAGAAATACGATCATTTAAATCATTTAAATTACGACCTAGTGTATACTGATGCGGCTGCATTTTCCCTTTAAAGCCACCTGCACGTTCAGCTAATGTTGTAATTCCATTGTCGACAGAGTTTCTGATTCGTCGTGCAATTCCTTGCTCATTAGCAGGTCCATCAGACTCTCCACCCGCAAATAATTGGAAGACACCTTCTGCATCGGCTTCAATGGCTTGACGCAACTTTTCTTCATTAATTTCTAACTTACCACCGTCTAGGTAATTTTGAGTAGTCGTAATACCGATAGTCGCTAATTGATTAAATACCGTTTCAAGTTCGCCATTAACCGGACTATACATATCCATTCTCATTTTATCAAGGATGGATCTGAGTGCAGGATCTCTACTCAACAATCCACTTCGAGCTTGTTCTTCCCATTTTTCTATTTCATCTTCAGACATCGCTGCTCGCTGCTCATCTGTTAAAGGTCTGAAATCACGATTACGGCTTTCACTTAGCTTGCCACTAATATGATCCAAAAGCTCATTATATTCATCAACAAACCCTTTAATCGTATCCATTACTCGGTCCGTATCAGTAGAGGCATTAAGAGTTACTTCCTGAGTAAATTCTTCCTTAAGCGTAACGGTCATGCCTGCAACTGTAAACGTATTAGACTGTCTAGAAGTTTCCAGTCCATTCATTGTAAATGTTGCATTTTTTGCCGCTGTCTCTTGCTCTGAATCAAGCTTAAATAACTCATTAAACAAAGCACCATCGAATCTCATCTCGCCCGTAAAACCTTCTGTTCCCTCTGCATTTGGATTAAATTGACCAGTTTGAGTCCTTGATACGGACACTTTTCCCGTTTCCTGATCATAGAACCCATTAACCCCTGCCGATGAACGATTCAATTGATTAAATACTGATGTTAATGACTGATTTCCTCTAACAACAAATTTATCATTTATTTCGCCATTCCGATCATACGTTGTCACATTTCCAGTTGTGTAATGATAAGCGGCATGAGTGGTATCCTCAGGTGCTTCTGTTATATAAGTAACAGATACAGACGCTTCTCTCGCAATATCATTCTTAAACTGCAATGTACCTTCGTTAGCATTAAAATAGACTAACTGTTCTCCATCAGGCCCATCTAGGTCACTCGCATCTTCCGTAATATGATATAGACGCCCATTCACTTTGACAACAGCGTCCTCAGGATTCACAATCGTTTCATCACCAGGATCTAAGGAAACCACATTAGAAGTAGAAGACATTCTAATCGTTTCATCTCTAACAATCCCTTTTCTCCATACGGTTTCACCATCTGCGTTGAATGGTTGATCCATTAGAAATTGCGTCGTAGAAAGCTGTTCACCTTCTTGTGTAATCCGTCCTGTACTATTGTTAGATGCTGCTGTAGCTAACTGTGACACCTGACTAATTCGTAGCGACATATTACCTGCCTCTGAATTAGCTGTAGCTGACACAAGGCCAGAATTCGTACTTGAAACGGTTTTCGCAAGCATATTTGATGGTCGTAAGATCGTATCAAATATACTTGTATGAAACGTACTTAATTTACGGTTGATCTCACGATAATCCTCAGTCTTCCATTCAATCGTTTGACGATCTTGGATCAACTTATCAACCGGAATACGACGAGCTCTCATTAAATCACTAACAATTTGTTCAATATCCATCCCACTGGAAAAACCAGTCATTCTCATTACCATAATTTAATTCCCTCCTAGATTAAATCCGTTTATCAACTAGTAACCCTACCTGCTTCAGCATAGAAGCAAACATATCGAGAAAATCTTCCGGAGGCACTTCACGAATAACCTCTTCTGTTTGTCGATCTACTACTTGAACATACAGCCGATTTAAATCATCATGTATATGAAATTTATACGATTTCTGACTTACATCTAAGAAATCATTCATGACTTCAACTTGCTCTTCTAAATATGTTCTATTAATGCGTTCTTCCTTTACTTGAGGTAATACTGATTCTTTTTGCTTTAAATCATGCTGTATGCCTACGGCTTCATTCGTCAATGGCTTATGTGAGAAAACACTAGATGTTGTAATTGACGAGTTTGATGTTTGGATACTCATCCTTTTTCCTCCTAAACTCGCTCATTTTTCTTTTATATCGGCTTATCATTCACTTTTATTAAGTAAATGACAAAGAAAAAGCTTAACGAGATTCGTTAAGCCTCAATTCTATAATAATGAACCACCTTTTTCACAGCTTCTATGACATCAGTCACATCTCTATTCGTCATTGACGGAAAGATCGGTAACGTTATGACTTCTTCATACCAGTCATTAGCATTCGGGCAGTCTGCTTGATACCCAAGCTGTCGATAATAAGGCTGCAAATAAACAGGTATATAATGGACATGAACACCGATATTCTCAGCTCTAAGCGCCTCGAAAATCGCTCTTCGGTCAACTGCAAAGCATCGACTACGAAGCCTTACTATATATAAATGCCAACCAGATAGCACATCAGGGTGAACAGTCGGAACCTCAATTCCTTTTTCTGCAATGAAGGACTCCGAATAGAGTGTAGCTATCTCTCTTCTTCTCTTCATAAATGAATCCAATTTATCCATTTGGGTAAACCCTAGTGCAGCTTGTATATCTGTCATTCTGTAATTCATACCGAGATCATGCATTTCATAGTACCATGGGCCATGATAATCAAGTAGACCCTCTTTTTTTATTCCATGAGAACGAAATAACGTTAAACGCTCTGCATATTCAGGACTATCTGTCACAATTATTCCGCCTTCTCCTGTCGTCACAGGCTTAACAGGGTGAAAGCTAAACATGGTCATATCTGCTTGAGTTCCTACTGGCTTCCCTTTGTAATCGGCTCCTAGCGAATGAGCTCCGTCACTGATATAAACTAGATTGTGCTTTTTTGCTAATGCACGAAAACGGTCATATTCAACCGGTTGCCCTGCAAAATCTACTGAAACAATCGCTCTCGTATTGACACTGATTTTCTTCTCTACTTGGTCAACGGATAAATTATACGTCTGTTCATCTATATCAGCAAAAACCGGCTTTGCTCCAACATATAAGGCTGCGTTTGAAGTTGCGACAAACGTGATCGGAGTTGTGATTACCTCATCACCTTTAGTTAATCCAGTTGCATAATAAGCCGCATGAAGAGCAGCAGTTCCATTGGAAAACGCTACAGCGTATTTTGCCCCTACAGATTTGGCCACTTTCCGCTCAAACCTTTCAATCATCGGTCCTTGCGTAATCATTGCACTTCGAATGACTGAGAAAACGGACTCAATATCCTTCTCGTCTATTGATTGCTTCCCATAAGGAAGAAATGAATCACGAACCGGTGCACCACCATCAATCGCCAATTTAACCATCAAGGTGTCCCTCTTTAATCCATGACTCTGTGCGCTTAATGCCCTCCTCTAATGAAATCTCTGGCTGCCAATTCATTAGGCTGGAAGCTTTCTTATAATTGCACAACAGCTTCTGAATTTCACTTTGAGGGTGGATGTGCTCTACATGTTTAATTCGCTGCTTATCACCAACAATTTGATAGGCTAAATCATTTATGGTAATGTCTTTACCTAAACCAGCATTTACAATTTCCCCGTTCACCTCATCGTGAAAACCTGCATTTACTACAAATCTTGCGCAATCTTCCACGTAAAGCAAATCACGTGTTTGCGTACCATCTCCATAAATATGTACGTTTTCACCATCTAGTTTTTTCTTAATAAAGATCGCAATCACGCCACCTTCACCACCTGTTTTCTGATAGGGACCATATGTGTTAAAGGGACGGACAACAACCACGGGGAGATCATACGCATAATAATAAGATAGCACCATGTTCTCCGCAGCGATTTTTGCGCCTGCATAAGGAGAGGCTGGCTTCGTTGGATGTTCCTCTGTAATTCCTTCTTCATCCAAACAGCGATCATATACCATACATGTACTCATAAAGACCACTTTCACGTTATACGTTCGACACTGCTCCATCATATAAAACGTCCCAAACGTGTCGTTATTAAACGTCGTACGTGGGTCGTCGATCGAATCCTGTACATTAATAGATGCCCCTAAATGATAACAAAGCTCAAACTCACCGCCTGCAAACAGCTTTGTTAATAACGTTTCATCCTTTAAATCACCTTTTACAAATTCAACAAAGCACGGATGTGAACGAAACTCCTCAATATTACGCTCCTGACCATTGGAAAGGTCATCTAAAACTGTTACTTGATGGCCTTCATCTAACAGTCTTTTCACAACCCAACGACCGATGAAGCCAGCTCCACCTGTTACTAGTACATTCATGATTTTGATTCTCCTTCTTCCATCAACACATCAAATGAAACGGGTTGACCTTTTTTTACAGCTTGTCTTACACATTTGCCCATAACGAAGTCAAGGTATTTTGTTGGCAAACCTAACCCAGGACGGATCGCTCGAACATTTTTGGTCGTTAATGTTTCTCCAACCTTCAGATCTTCAGCAAAGTATAATGATCTCCTATGCTTTAAGGAAGGCTTTTCTGCTGTTGTTGGTCCGTAATGAATGACCCCTAAGCTTTGCCATGCTTTCCTCGTTTCAGATACTAACAACGCCATTTCATCCGGCTCCATAGAAAAAGCAGAATCCACTCCACCATCAGCTCGTGACAATGTAAAGTGCTTTTCAATAACCGTTGCTCCTAACGCAACACTCGCAACTGCAACCCCTACGCCCATCGTATGATCTGAGAGTCCTACTTCACATTGAAATAAACCCTTCATATGTGGCATCGTTCTTAAGTTCGTATTTTCCGGAGTCGCTGGGTATGTACTCGTACACGTTAATAAAGCCAAATGCTCACATCCCGCTTCCCTTGCTGTACGTACAGCTTCATCAATTTCCGCTGCAGTTGCCATTCCTGTTGATATGATAACAGGTTTCCCTGTTGCTGCGACTTTTCTTATAAGCGGTAAATCAACATTTTCAAACGAGGCAATTTTATAAGCAGGGGCTCCAATCGATTCAAGAAAATCAACCGCACTCTCATCAAAAGGAGAACTAAAAGCAATGACCCCTAACTCTTCACAACGTTTGAAGATCGCTTCATGCCATTCCCATGGCGTATAAGCCTCTTGGTACAACTGATACAACGAATTGCCTTTCCAAAGGCTTGAATCATCTTCAATCCAAAAGGCTCCTTCCTTTACATCAAGAGTCATCGTATCTGCTGTATACGTTTGAAGCTTCACTGCATCAACACCAGCGTTGGCTGCCGCTTCCACGATCGATAAAGCTCTTTCAAGCGACTGATTATGGTTACCAGACATTTCAGCTATAATAAATGGCGCTGTATGTGAACCAATTTCTCGGCCATTAATATGAAACTGTTTCATTCTTAACACCTCTCATTCGATTTCCACTTCATCATTTCGAGGACAACAGGGTGGATATCACTTTCTCTCGAGCTTTTTAGTAAGTCCCAGCCTTTCTGCCGTATGTCCTTTAAACCTTCTTCATGGTTAAAAGCCTCACGTAGTGCATGAACATACTCCTCGACTCCTACGTCATCATGCCAACCAATTAACTTAACAGCTCCAAAGGCATCTGCATCCATTGTTGATTGCCTTTGATTTTCTGCTACGATTGTCACATAGGATGGAATACCAACATAGCATCGCTCCCACATCGTAACTCCACCAGCACCAAACGAAAACGTCGCCCGACTCATTAAATCAGCTAAATAGTCAATTTGACAATGATAATGATACCCTAGACGATCTGCTTCTCTTTGAATCTTGTCACGGTTTGGGTTAGCCGTTCCAACGACAACATCTACTTCCCAGCCATCTACCTCACTCTGATCTAACGCAAGAAGAACCTTTTCTGTCTCATTTGTTGGATCACTTCCACCGAAGAAGACCAATATCCGCTTCTCGCCCAAGGCATTATGTCTCCCATGCTTAAATTCATCACGTAATATAAGATAAGCAGGACCTAAAAACAGCTTACAGTGATCTGGAACGAGATTCTTATAACGAACTTCATATTGACTAAAATAATTTTGATCTAATAAAAGTTCACAATCGTGCTTTCGATTAGCTAAATCATCAATGACAGCAATTCGAGCTTGTAAACCATCACCAACCCTCTTCTCCCAAACATAAGACAGCTGATAGTGATCGACTATGACCCAATCGAAATCTCTATCAATCTGTTGTAAGAAATGATTGGCATCCTTCTCTTCATCCCAATCCTGTACATCAGCAAGCTCAATTACCTCATATTGCTGCTTCCGTAAAAAAGAAAGCATATCTCCATTCTGTATCCTTTGCGCAAATGTCACATGAGAGCCTTGATCACACAGTTGCTTCGCTAAAGTAAGGCAACGAAATACATGACCTGTTCCTATTTGTTCAGAACTATCCACTCGTATACATACGTTCATTTGCCTTCCACTTCCTTCTAAACAACTGGTTTCTGTTCGATATGAGCATTTAACTTGGCTACATCGGGGTGCTCTTCTAAATAACGTACGACTTCTTTTGCTGAAACAAGCATATCTCCATTAAAATGCTCTGCTACACTCTGACAAAGCTGATAATCTTCTTCCGTGTCCAATGTTATACGCAGCTTAGGTTTACATCTATCTAAAGGCGCTTCATAAGTCGTCACATTAAATTGTTCAGCATATTCATACCCATAATAAGTCACATGCTCTCTATGTCGTTCAGCAGTGCCGTGTTGATCAATATATTGTAGAGCTGGCCAAGCAAACAGCTCCACTGCTAACCCTCGTGGCAACTCACCATTTAATTTCACATAATCAGCCGGCTCTAGCTTCATCTGCTCAATCATCTCATTTGCCATTTCATAATCAACAAACGGGCAATCAGAAGTGACTCGCATCACATAATCCGGTTCATACGATTTGGCACACTCCATATAACGCGAAAGAACATCTTGCTCCGAACCACGAAAGCAATCAATTTGCTGATGCTTACACCACAGCTCAATCTGATCATCCTGTGGAAGAGTAGAGGTTGCGACAATGACTTTATCGGCATTGACCTGTTTGCAGCGGTTAACAACATACTCTAATACAGCATGCTCTCCTAAAGGTTTTAATATTTTCCCAGGCAATCGGCTTGAGCCCATGCGAGCTTGGATGATGATGATGGTTTTCATTTCGGATCCCTCTCCAATTAGTTAGGTGTAGTTTGCTCTACTTTAGGAAATAGTTTTTTTAACTTTTCTTGCTTCTTCTCCCAATCAGCTGCTAGCATTTCATAAATATATACATCATGAAACGTACCATATTTATATATATGCTTCTTCAAGCAACCGACCTCTCTACAACCATGAGATTTGTGCATCTTTCGAACAGCATCATTTCCTTCCATAACCTCACCTGTTAGCTTTAAAAGCCCTAATTCATAAAAAGCGTAATTGTATAAGTGAGGGCCGATCATCCCTGCTATCATACTATACTTAGGTTCACCTATATAAAATGCCCAGCTCGCATGTTTATGCGACCAATGTATATCATTAAGCGATACAAGACCTAGCTTCTTGCCTTTCGAAGCAACAATCCAATACATACTATTTCTATCCTTTTGCAGGTTTTGGTACCACTCTTCTTGTTGCTTCATAGTTCCTTCGATATCAGTAAACATAAAACGTGTAACAAATTCACTTTTTCGCCAGCGTAGAATCATTTCTAAGTCTTCTTCTTTTATCGTTAGAAACTCCACAAAATCGCTCCTATCTAAATTGAAATATCAATTTCTCTTGTGAAGTACATAAACATATTATAACCATCCCAAACATGATTAAATTGTAGGGCTTGTCCAACAGGGACAAGACGATCAATCCCTCTACCACTTGCTTTCTCAACCATCTGTATAAGTTCTATCTTTTCAAACCCGTGATGAGTAATCGTTTGATCTTCATCTCTGATGTACGATAGCAATTCATCCAAATGAGCAAGGTCTGTTTCTATAAACATCCCCATACCACAGTGCTGACTTCTAATCGTAGCGGATAAATCACTAGTATGTAGACGCATAATTTCACTTGATAGAGGAGTTTCAAGTTTCTCTATCGCATTCGTTGCAGCATAGACATACGCTGTTGAAGTACGCAGCATTTTAGCAGCTGGAGAAATAGCATACTCTTGCATATCGATTTCATGTAGCAAAGCTTTCCAAAAACGATCTTTTGCCTCTTGAATATCTTGCTCCTTACCTACCCAGGCAACTAACCTAGGTGATGAACAAGCTAACTGATCAAACCAAAATGCATCGTTATAAAATTTATGTGCCAACTTCCCTAGCTGCTCTTCTGAATGGTGTAAAACAGATTCTGCCGAAAGAACCGCACTTGAAAACCTATTTGCAAAGACAAGCTCTGTTGCAAGAGGGGCTAGAGGAATCGAGCGAATCGTACGAACTGTATCATCCCCTCCCCAAATGACTCGACAATGGCAATACTGAGATAAGAATGCAGTTACATCCATATCATGCTCATATCGACATATACATGTTCGATTCTTAATGGCTTCATACTCTTCTTGATCTAGCAAATGAACTAATAGGTCGACCAATCGTTCAAGCTGTACATTTTCTCTTCTTGAAACTCTTATTATATTTGTGTTCCCCGCTAATAAAGATATCACCCAAGAGTAAATAAAAATAGTGTCCACATTAGACGGAGCAAAATGCAAGACAGTACCTCGTGCTTTTATCACTTTGTTTTCATTTTGTTTGTGGAAATCTTTCTTCATCTCATAAATTCGTGCTTTCCTCAACCAATACCCTAAAGCAACCATTTCAGGATATTGTCTCATCACAGCATCTTTCATTAAAACGCGAGATAAATCCTGTAAGAAATCTAACACAACTGGAGAAAAAGGCTTTAATACAGGGATAGAGGACATTTCTTGGATATGTTCTTTCCAATCTATTTTTAATTCTTTTGGAAATAAAACGTTCATCCTCTCGCTCCCTTCTGGTCGTATGCAACCGTATCACTACAACCTCTAACCTCCGCTTTCGGTAAACGCCCTTCTATTTGAAAAAATTTTCCTAACCTACCACACGAGCATGTATCTTCTCCGAGCAGAACTCCAACATCCTCTGTTAAAAGACTATGTCCTGGATAGCTTTTTGGCAATGTACTCACTACTTGTAAAAGCCCTTGTTTACCAACTGGTAGAGCTTCATACGTAAGTGAATCACGAACAATAATATCAGCAAAATCTGGAGTGTGAAAATGACCATACTCACATTCAATAAAAATGGAACCCACTTGTTCAACCATTCCATAGTAATTATGAACTCGCTTTAACCCAAATTGGTTAAACAATGCTTCTTTAAACTGTTCATTAGAAACAGCCTCTTCCTTAAGCTTTTTCCAGCCACCACCATGAACAAGAACACCTTTTGATAAATCAATAGACCGATTATACTTCTGACAAGCTTGTAAAAAATATTGCCAAACGATAAAAGTAAATCCAAATAGAAAGATTTGCTCATCTTTATGCTCTCTTAAAAATGCTTCTAAACCGTCCCAATCAATATTCATTTCTTCATCTAATAAATAGAAGTGCTTTCTTCCAAAGTTTGAGAAACCTACAATTCCTGCTCCTCTCGCACTAAAGGCTTGACGGTTCTTAATTACACTCTTACTATCTATAATAATCATCGGTACGCGTTTCTTTCCTAATAATGATGTCATAATCGAAGCTAACGCTCTTGTCTGCTTAACAGATGTATCTTTATCTAAAAAAATCTTTGATACCTGTTGGCCTGTTGTCCCACTTGAAGTTAAAGTCTTCACAATGCTTTCTTTCGGAACAGAATATAAGTCAAGCATTTTAAATACTTGAACAGGTAAAAAAGGGAGCTCATTCAGATGATCACATGGAAACACTGACATATGGTGAATCATATTGCGATAGGGCAGACATTGTTGCAAATGATCCTGAGTTCGTTTATTTAATTCTTTTAATAATACTCCTTGCTTTACATTAGCCCTCAACATAAAAGGCTCTTTATGAGTACCCATATGATCACCCCATTAATTGTGTATAGTCAATCTTTCCATTTGTGAGGCGAGGAATTGCTTCAACGACGATGATGCTATAAGAAGAATGATGAATACTGTAGACGTCCCCAACAAATCGTTTCACCTTATCCAGGTATTGGTCTTCTTCAATGGCTATGATCATCCGTTCATCTGTCCCTGTGCAGGCAACTACAAGTTGAAATTGCTTTTCTATCATCTTTTCTACATCATCTAAACTAATTCGCAAACCAAAAAGCTTTACAAACCGGTTCTTCCTTCCAATAATCGAATAGAGCCCTTCATTGTTAACTTCAGCTAAATCACCTGTAAAAAGCACTCCATTACATTCATCTCCCTTTTCTAAATCCATTCGAGAAAAGGCATAACCTAACATCACATTCGGCCCTTTATAAATGAGTTCCTTCGAGCCCTTATCAATCGAAAATTCCCCATCTGGTATTGCTATTCCTATAGAACCTATATGGTTCTGAAGGTACTCTGGTGGCATATAGCTCATTCTCGCAGTCGCTTCGGTTTGTCCATACATCACATAGAAACGAGCATCTTTTTGTTTTGCGCTTTCCTGAAAATAATTAATTAGTTTAGCCGAGAGTCGCCCACCAGCTTGAGTAAAGGAGCGTAATGTAGGGAGCTCTATTTGATTAAAACGAAGTCGGTGTAACATTTGATATGTATATGGAACACCTGCAAATGAAGTAGCTCCACATTCATTGAATCTCTGCCAAAACTCTTTAGAGATCACACTTTCATTATTGATAAGTAACGTAGCTCCAGCCTTCAAATGACTATTAATAACTGAAAGCCCATAAGAATATTGCATAGGTAAGCTTAATAGCGGGCGCTCTGTTTGATCCAATTGCAAATATGTGGCAATAGATGCTGCATTCGCTTCTAAATTAGAATAGGATAAACGAACAAATTTCACACTTCCTGTAGTACCTGACGTACTTAGTAAAACCGCAAGCTCTGGATAAATCGATAGGCTCTCACTTTCTTTTCGAATGAACAAATTGTGTTTTATTTGTTCATAGTCAGCATGAATACTTTGAAGATCGGCATGTATCCAGTCTGGTTTATACGTAGTAACGATTGTGTCTATTAAGGGCTTATGAGCCTTCTCATCTAGCAACATGACCGCATCTCCACTTTGCAATGCACCTAGATAAGCAACGATATCCTGTAACCTATTTTGGCACAGGATCAATCCAAGTCTCTTATCATTCGATGCGATCTCATTTATAAAATGACCAATTTTATTTTGTAAATCACCGTACGTATGAGTGTGTCCATTCTGTTCAATGATGGCAATATGTTCCTTTGGCTGTAATTCCCAGAATTTCATACGTTCATCCCTTTCATTAAACAATCATTCCCCCATCAATGCCCAATACTTGACCAGTTACATAACTAGACATATCTGAAGCTAAATACAATACTCCAGTCGCCACTTCTTCTGGATGACCAGCTCGCTTCATTTTAATAGCTGATAGACGCTTATTATAATTCTCCTCATCCAATGAACGAGTCATATCCGTATCAATAAAACCTGGCGCAACAGCATTAACTCTTATGTTAGCTGAGGCTAACTCCTTAGCAGCAGACTTAGTTGCTCCCACAACGGCGGCTTTACTTGCAGCGTAAACGACCTGTCCAGTTTCCCCTACTACTCCCATAATGGAGCTAATATTAACAATCGATCCGCTCTTTTGTCTCATCATTAGTCTAGATGCATATTGCATATGATAGAGAGCCGCATTCACGTTCACATCCATCACCTGATTTACTTGGCTCGGTTGAATCATTCCTATTAATCCATCGGATAGAACACCTGCATTGTTAACAAGCACGTCGAGCTTTCCGTATTCTTTTTTGATCATTCGAAAAGCAGACTTAATCTCATTTTGATCTGTTACATCATACGGAAGAACTAAGCTGGAGCACCTATACTTATCTTGAATTTCCCGATCTAAATAACGTAATGCTTCTTCATCACGTCCATTTATAATGACGTTAGCACCATGTTCAGCAAATACTAAAGCGATGGCTCGACCTATGCCTTTAGATGCACCAGTAATAAATGCTACTTTCTCTTTTAATAACATTAAAATCCAACCTCATACTTCGTTAATATTCTTTTCGCCTCAGCAAATGAACTCATATCAATGACATCATCCGTATCAAGCATGATGTCAAATTGATCATCGATTTCTGCCACAAGTGCCATATGAGCAATCGAATCCCATTCAGGTATGCTATTATAAGTTAAATCATCTGTAACAAGTGATTCATCTATATTTAGGCTTTCTGCGAAGATAGTGCGTAGTTTTTGTGTGTTCATGTTATATAACCCCTCTTTTAATCACTATTAGTAATATCGGCTTTATTATTGATTTATTTTAGCATATGATATAATTAACAAACATACAAAATTCCCCAAATGAAAGCATTGGGGAATAACCTAATAGTATTATTTGCTATACCTTAATAATGAATTCCTTAACGTTCTCCAGGTAATCTTAAATTCAAGATTATGCTTATTTTGATTTTTATTAATCAACTCAAAATTATATGATGCATCTAAGTATCCAGGAAATAATTCAAGCGCCTTTTCAAAATTCCTTTTTGCACTTTTTACATCACCTAAAATAGCTTGTAAAACTCCTAAATTATTTAATGCCGCACCATTACTGCTGTTCTTAGCTACTACTAATTCTAAATCGTATTTAGCACGAACATATTCTTTTTTCTTTATTTTGTAAAGTGCTTTCAAGAAGAGCAGGTCAGCAACATAATCGTTATCGTTTATATTTTGTATCTCGTTATATCCGTCAACCCAATGGCCTAAACGATAAAGCATAGAAGTATATTCAAGTTTATTAAGATTATAAGGTAGGTTCCGTTTAAATATTGCATTCCTAATCTCTTCTAACTTAAATCTGTTTAAAATTGAATTTTCTCCGTGTACAGCATTTCTTATTTCATTTGTTGTATTATTTTCATGTCTTCTTACTTTAGCTATTGCATCCTCTACATATAAAAAGCCATAATGCTTGGACATTCGTAACCATAAATCCCAATCTTCATTTAAAGCTAAAGATTCATCAAACCCTCCTAAATCGAGTACCACATCTTTTTTTACTAATAGTCCAGAAGGAGTTATTATCTGGTTTCTTAATAGAAAGTACCCAAATGACTCCTTCGCAGGGACTTGTTTCCCTTTTATAAGGTCCCCTAATGATTGACCCTCTTTATCAATTTGCTCATAAGAAGGATAAACCGCTACCCATTTATCCACATTACTTTTTGATTGACTTAAAAGAATGTCTACTTGCTTCTTTAACAAGTTTTTGTCGACTATATCATCTGCGTCTAAAAATAATATCCAATCTCCTGTAGCCCTTTTTATGCCAATGTTTCGCGCTGAAGAAACCCCTTTATTCTCTATTTGATGAATAATCTTCAATCCATTGAACCTTGATTGAAACTCTTTAGCTATCTTAAGAGTATCGTCTTGACTACAATCATCTATAATAATAATTTCTGCGAGTGGATAGCTTTGATTTATTAAGCTATTTAATGCAAACCTTAAATATTTTTCTGCATTGTAAGCAGGAACAATTGCAGATATATTCATCTCTTATCCCCTTTTCTATCATGAGTATATTTCTAGGAAAATCTCTTTTTCAAAGGATTGATTACTTTTATATAAAGGGTAAATTTTCAAATCCTTAAATTCTTTGATTAAATCCTCATAGATCACTTCTTCGTAAGCTTGGGATGAAATTAAAATAACATCTGCTCCTAATTGATTGATCATATTTTTAGAATGCACAGGAATTTGATCAATGTACGTTCCGACCTTGCTAGGATCCTTGTCAACAACGGCAATAACATTAATGCTTTCCAATTTATTTAATAACCTTGTTGTATGATCCCCAGCACCATATATGATAATTTTGCTATTGCTTGTATCTATTTGCTTTTTCAAAAGGGTATTAATTCCGGAATAACCTTTTACCTGAGTCTGTCTTCTTGATGGTAAGTGAACTTTATTTGCTTCGACAAATTTCACCAATGCCTTGCTTGCCCTTACTGATGCCCTGCCATCAGTATACTTATATACTCCTTGAACAGCCTTTTTTCGTAATTCTTTCTGCTCTAATGGATCTTCCAAAGCCTTTTCAATAGAGGAAATGAATTGATTAGGTTCATCACAGTTTATACCAACATTAGCAAACTCCCAGAATCGTAAACCGTGCTCAACTCTTCGTCTATACCATGGAGCATTTAACACCACTACAGGCCTTCCCGTACTTGCAAATTCATATAATGTAGACATATGATCACATATATATAAATCAGCTCTATTCATGACTTCATTAAAATCTTTAACAACTTCAAATCCGTATTCTTCATAGTACGGAATTAATGTTTCAATCATTAGAGGGTGCCCATGGCCTAATACACACCAATTTTTCTTTTCAGCTTCTTCTGCTAAGCATTTTAAAGACTCTTTAAAATGCGGGAACGACGTTCTCGTTTCGGGTACAAAATTACGATCATAGTGAAACGATAGAGATATTACCGGCCTTGGATTTTGAGGAGGTTCAAAATTTCTATACCATTCATCTAACTTAGGACAACCAACAACTTCTATTGTAGTATTAGGATACCTTTCCTTAAAAACTTGTCCAATATGATCGTTTGGAAGGATGTCAAGAATAACATTTTTTCGAAATGGAACTAACGTATACTCTTTTTCTTTATAGGTTTGACCAGCGCCATGACTAACTAAAGCAATAGGTCTATTAATTGTATCAATAAAATCACCATAAATACTCGGAATAACAAGAAGTCGATTTTTCTGTTTAGATAACTCATGAATTATGTGCTGTAGATTACTAGATATCTTAAAATGATCATCAATTGTAGGTATAGAAAATCGGTTCAATTCATGTATGTGAGTACTCACATAAAAATTTCCTTTATATTTTGGAGGAAGTGACTCCCATATAGGAAATAAATGTTCAAAGTAATGATGTTTCCAAGCAAAAAAGTCAATGGCTTTACTATTATTCATCTACTCACCTTTTTTGAAGTATTGATAAACTAAGTTACCTTAATCTAATATTCGCTAATATCATTCATAGTTAGTACATTTAAAGCTGGATTATAATCTAGTAATTGTTTTTTTATTTCTACATATTGTTTTCCCCAAACAGTAATAATTACTAAATTAATACCGTTTTTATTTTCGACTAAGCTTTCTGGATGAACGATATGTACGTTTTCCACAGTCTGTCCATAATGATAATTATCTAAAAACAGCGATACGCCAACATTATGATCATTAAGATGTTTCTTTATTTCTTTAGCAGTATCCGCCACTCCAAAAATAGCAACTTTAATTGCTTTATCTTTTTGTTTATGCATGTAATTAATAATCGCCCTTGCCCATATTTCCCCATCATTTGCTATCTTTTTATAGAACTCCAACGTATATAATACTTTTTGCTTTTTTTTAGTTATAATTCCATCATGTAGTTTCAATGTGCTTTTGTTAAATTCATCAAGCAATTTTAATTTATTTTCATATAGCTTAATACGATTCCATTTATGATTCCTTACACGGTTAGACCAAGAACCTACTATGCCTTTCCGATAAACGGACATGATTCCATCTAAATAACTAACATATCCATGAGATATACATAATAGCCTTAAAGCATCATCACCTGTAGAATAAAAGTACCAATTTGGGAGGTCATTAAATATTCTTTTTTGGAAAAAAAATGATGATGTATGGTTTATTTCAGCCCCCTGCATAATTATTTCATCATTAGACCTAACTATATTATTATCTGATGGTTTTCGAATGTCTTCTTCTTCATTCATCATTTTATTAAACGTTATAACCTTTGTTGCATGAGTACATAGAGAGCATGTAGGATTCGCTTCCATATAATCAAACTGCTTCTGCAACTTATATGGATCGGTCCAATAGTCATCCCCTTCACATAAAGCTATATATTTTCCTTTTGCTTTGGGGATTAAAAATTGTGCAGTCACTCTTCTAATACCTTTAGAGTATTGGTTTTCATTTTGATAAATGGGCTTAATGATATTTGGGTATTTTTTTTCATAATATTCAACTATTTCTTTTGTTTTATCTGTTGATGCATCATCATGTATTATTATCTCAAAATCAAAATCAGTTTTTTGCATCAAAAAACTTTCAATCGCATCAGAGATAAAGCTCTCATGATTATAAGTCATACAACAAACACTGATGATAGGCTTGTTACAATGAGAACTCCCCACAACAACATTAAACCTCCTTCAATATTCTTTTGGATCATATTTTCCGCAAAACTCTTCTATTGACAGATTTCGAAAGTCAGCCATAGAGTCTTTAATCTTACTATGATCCCAATCCCACCAGGCAATCCTTAATAATGCATTTTCAATTTCACGGCTAAACCTTCTTCGTATCGGTTTTGCCTCGACTCCAGCAACAATAGTGTAGGGCGCAACGTCTTTTGTTACTACAGCCCCCCCTCCAACTACTGCACCCGTACCAATAGACACACCAGGCATAATTAAAGCTGCTTGTCCTATCCAAACATCATGACCAATTGTAACTTTTTGCTCTCTTCTCGACTGAAAAAAATTTTGATCATTTTCACCAAGGTCATACTGAGAAGACCTGTAAGTAAAATTGGCAAGAGCAGGCCTTGAAATTGGATGATTTCCAGCATTTATTCTCGTGAAAGGGGCAATCGCACAAAACTTCCCAACGGTAGTGTATATCATTTCTGAATCATGTAACACGTATGAGTAATCTCCTATATTGCTTTCCGTAACTCGAACCCGTTCATCGATTTCAGTCCATTTTCCAATTTGACTAAATCTAACTTTAGCAGTTTCATGTATAGTTGGGCCTGTTGAATTCAATTTTTTCATATTGTCACTCCTTTAACTGAGCGCTTACGCTGTTTTTGAAATAATCGACATCAACCTATTGATACTATCTAATTTTTCAAAATCAAGTAATAGCTCTAATGAACTATTTATTTCGTCTGTATTTAGATAACAACTAGCGCAGTCAACATATTTATCAATTAGATCTTCTAGACTCATAGGTGAAAGTGCCGACCCTTTAGCAAATTTAATTTTTCTCTTAATTGTTTGACCAGAATATAAAGTAATAACAACCTCATCTTCCCTAAGGTTGTCTCCTTCTTCCCAATCATTATGAACTCTAACTTTCACCTTCTCCATTAATCTGATAACTTCAGAGTTGTTAAGCTTCTCCTCAGTGAATTCGCTCAAGCCTACTTTACCAAATATTACAGCTGCAGATAATACATACTGCATACTAAACTTTGCTTCCAAAATAGTTTGAGGCTTCTTATATTTCAATACATGTAATGCTCTAGGAGAGGTTCGACATTCTAATTCTTCAATATCTTGGTAAGTGAATTCATGACTATTTTTCATATCAATTACACCATCTATTGCTCTATGCGTTAATGCACAAGATGGATATCTTTTCACACTAATTCCAGGTTGAATGATTGAATATGGCTTACCCCATAACTCTAAACTTCTTATTAAATCATCCTCTTCTCGATTCGAATATACTTCTAAGAACCCCCCATCATTCTTAAATATATTGTCTGATGAAGTAAAACCATCTTTAGCTAGCAACACCGAAGTAATTGCACTTTGAGCAGCGTTTCCTACGTGTAATGCTTTGGTCATTGTTCCAAAATTCATAGTTAACCCTGATGCTTGAGATCCAGCAATACCTACTGCCATTTTAACTTGTGAATAATCTAAATCTAAGATTTTTGCCGCTGAAACCGTGGCAGCTAAAGTACCTAACACCTTTGTCGGATGCCAACCTCTCATATGTAACATCGGCATTGCTTTAGATAAACACGAAAAAAGTTCAACACCAACAACGTATGACTCTATTATTTTTTTTCCACCAATATGATAGCGTTCAGCTAAGCTTAATAATACTGGTAAAATCGGTGCACTTGGATGTCCTTGAGTGTTTGCCCCTGAATCATCATAATCTAAAATATGTGCCATTGTCCCATTTGCAAGAGTTGCCGCTGATAAGCTAGTCTTAAATCCTCCCCCAATAACACTAGAGTCTGGGGTTAGAGATTCACCCTTTACAAATGTCCTCATTTTGTGTCCAATTGGATCTTGCGCTCCTACTAATGTAACTCCTATAGTATCAATGATTGCTCTTTTGACTTTCAAGATAATTTCCTCTGGCAAATCATCATATTGAGTATTACAGACAAGTTGAGCTATTTTATCAGATGAATTCATTCGATCTCCTCACTTGCTTTTGTCCATTTTTTTGTTGTTCTTAATGTTTCTATTTCATTACTATTTATAAAGTTACTCAGCAGACTTTTACTGACTAGATAATTATTTTCATCTTTATTTTTTAGAATCGGGAAATCAAAGTCGCTGACAAAATATTTAATAATTAATCCAATATCATCTTGACCTAACATTAATCGTGGAAATGTATTACCGTTAGTTCTCATATTCATTTCCTGAGCCTTCCACTTTCCATTTCTATCTTTTCTAAATTGCACAGTTACAGGGCCTGCTCCACCTTCTTTAAATAATGCATTAGCATAATCTAATGTCAATTTTTCCAAATCTTTATTTTCAACTTTTGTAAATCCTAGAGTCCTTCCTGCATCATGCTCATTTTTTGAAATGAATACGGGAGCAATTTCACCATTTGGTGCTAGTATTGTATGACATGAATAGTGAATAACATTGGGTGCATGAGAGAACAAAGGAATTGGACCTTCCATTAACCTAAAATAAGTTTCAAGTAATTCTGGATCTCCCAGATACTCTTGTAACATGTATCCATCCAATTCTAAAACAAAGTTGATATCCTCATTGTTCCTAATAAAGAATACACCCTTTGAAGCATAACCTCTTACCGGTTTTGCTATCAAAGGAAAACCAACTTTCTTAATAAAATCCAAATAGCTTTTTTTGTCACTATTTTTCTTTACTTCAATTGATTCCGCAAAGGGAAGCTTGTACTTTTTAGAAAATTCCCATGTTTTCATTTTATCAAGTGCAAATAATAGTGTATCTAAATTACCATAAGGTACTTTCCCTTTTAGGTCTGGATTTGATTCCATTATTCTGTATATAGCTTCCGTATCCTCATCCCTACCACTTAAAATTAGGTCAGGCTCAACTTCACGGATTATTTTTTTTATTATCAATTCATACTCATTAGTACTTGTATTAGGGACTAAATAACAATAATCACATTTATAATTATTAGGGCTTTCCGCAATACTATTTGTTCCAATTAAATTTACCTTATCTCTTCTATTTGAAGCATTAAATTCAAGAGATTCCTGAATATTTTGACCAACTAAACTGCCAATACTCGTTACTAAAATTTTTATTTTCTTATCCACACCTAACCCTCCACAAATTAGAAGCATAAATTATATACTTTCAATAATGTTATTCACAATTTCCTCTGCATTTTCAATTGTTAAGTTACTATATAAAGGAAGGCACAGTGTCTTCTTTGAAATTTCTTCAGAAATGGCCTTTGATCGATAAGTTACATATGACAATGTATTTAATGACGGATAAAAATATCTTTTAGGAAAAAAACCCTCTGTTTGAAGGTTGTTCATAACTTTTAACAATATTTTCTCATTTGATAAGAGGATTGGATAATATGCATAATTATATCTAGTCTTCATCACTAATGAAGGCTTTGTAATACCTAGACTACTAGTGAAAAATAGTTTATCATACGTTTGGCTAACTACTTTTCTGCTAGAAATAAGTTCATTCACTTTCGGTAACATACACAACCCAAACGCAGCATGCAATTCAGAGTTCTTTGCATTAATCCCTAATCCCCATAATTCTCCATTACTCATTCCAAAGTTTCTCATGTATTCGATTTTGTGTGCTATTTCATCGTTGTTTGTAATGACTGCGCCGCCCTCAACTGTACCAAATAGCTTAGTAGCATGAAAACTCACAGTAGAAATATCACCAAACGATAGCAAGGGTTGTCCTTTATACTCTACTCCAAAAGCATGAGCACCATCATAAATCACCTTTAATTTGTGACGCTTGGAAATTTCTTCAATCCGATCAACATCACAAGGATTTCCAAAAACATGAGTAATTAAAATAGCCTCTGTTTTTTCTGTGATCATTTCTTCTATTAAATCGGGATTTATATTTAAAGTTTTTGGATCTATATCTACAAATACTGGAGTACACTGTTCCCAGACTATAGCCGATGTAGTAGCAACAAATGAAAATGGTGTAGTAATAATCTCACCAGTTAGATTTAGTGCTTTCATACTTAACTGCAATGCCATAGTACCATTAGTCACAAAATAACAATGCTTTACACCTAAGTACTTTCTCAGTTCTGCTTCGAGTCTCTGCACCATTGAACCATTATTAGTTAGTTGTTTGCTTTCCCAAATTTCCTTCAAGTACTCGACGTACTCCTCTAAAGGTGGAAAAGATGGTTCTGTTACAGGGATAGGTTTGTTTTCTATCAACCTTTCAGCCATTTGTTATCTCCTTATCGCTATATTAAATGAAGCCTTTTTAAATACCATTCAACAGTACGCTTGATTCCTTCATTAAAGTCAATAGTAGCGCTCCAATTGAATGAATTTTTTAATTTAGTACTATCTATCGCATACCTTCTATCATGACCTTTCCGATCTTCGACAAATTCTATTAAATCCCCATTAACATCAATAAAATCACTACGATTAATAGATAGAATGTCTCTTACTTGATTGATTAGGCTCAAGGTAACCTCAATATTTGTTTTTTCATTATTAGCACCAATATTATAAACTTGGTTATCTTCCCCATGATGTAAAATGATATCTAATGCAGAGCAATGATCTTCTACATATAACCAATCTCTAACATTTAAACCATCACCATATATAGGTATTCTTTTTCTTTCTATAATTTTATGAATGATCATAGGTATCAGCTTTTCTTGATGTTGGTATGGTCCATAATTATTGGAGCATCTACTAATTGTAATAGGCAGCTGATACGTTCTATAGTACGCCTGACATATTAAATCAGCTGATGCTTTTGAAGCTGAATAGGGGGAGCTAGGATCCAATAAGGTGGTTTCAGTAAAGAAGTCACTTACATCCGTTAAGGATCCATAGACCTCATCGGTAGAAACTTGATGATACCTTTTAACACCGTACTTTAATGAAGCATCTAATAAAACTTGTGTACCTAAAATATTTGTTTTCAAAAATTTTTGCGGTGTTTTAATACTTCGATCGACATGAGACTCAGCCGCAAAGTTAAGAACGTAATCAGGTCTATATTTATGAAATAAGCGCTCTATTTCTTCATTATTACAAATGTCAACTTTTTCAAAAAAGTACTGACCTTCTTTAGAAACAGAGTCTATATTTTTTAAATTTTCTTCATCACCTGCATAAGTTAGATTATCAATATTCACTATAGTTATTTTATCTTTATATTTATTAAACATATAGTGAATGAAATTTGCTCCAATGAAACCAGCACCGCCTGTTATAAAATAAAGCATCCTACTTCTCCTTTAAATCCATTATCCTTCACCTTAAAAATCTAGTATTTTATTACTTGTTCGATACATGATCTCATTAGCATATTGCAATGATTCAATAGTCCCTGCATCTGTCCAGTTCCCCTCTAGAATATCGTATTCCAACTGATTGTCCTGGATATATATATTGTTAACAGAAGTAATTTCTAATTCATTTCTACCCGATGGTTCGATTTTTTTTATATAATCAAACACGCTATCATCATACATATAGTAACCAATTACTGCATAATCAGACTTAGGAGCCATTGGCTTTTCTTCAATTTGAATAACTTTCCTTTCATCAATAGCAGCTACCCCATATCGCTCAGGATCACCTACTTTTTTTAGTAATACCCTCGCTCCCCTATCTTGCTTTTCAAAAGCTTGTACATTTCTTTTGATTGAAGTGTCACAAATGTTGTCTCCTAAAATCACTACAATCTTCTCTCCGTTTGCAAAACCTTCTGCTAATAGTAGGGCATCTGCAATTCCAGCCGCTTCTTCTTGAACTTTATAAGTAAATTCACATTTAAATTGATTACCACTTCCTAGCAGGTTAACTACATGTCCCATATGTTCTGTACTTGTAACCACTAAAATATCATTTATTCCTGCTGAAATAAGCTGCTTAATTGGATTGTATATCATTGGTTCTTGACCGACTGGTAATAAATGTTTGTTTGTCACTTTCGTTAAAGGATACAGTCTAGTTCCCTTTCCCCCAGCAAGTATTACACCTTTCAGTTGGACTCAACTCCCTTTTATTTATTCCCCTTATATTAGAATCAAAGGTCTGAAACCTTCACTTTCTCTTATTAACTTTCGATTCAATGATAATAAATACTTGTGATCAAAGTTCCCTCTAAGGATTCTTCCATTTTGTCTTTTTTCTTCTGTAATGATCGTTGTAGTAAATTCATTACCAATATACCATGTGTTTTTCATTCCTATTTCGGCCATATCTTTACACCAACTTGCAACACCTTCTATAATAAAATCTTCTGTGTTTACAAATTGATCCCATTCATTCGTATGCGGCCATGCTCCTAATTGCTGATTTTCAAAGCTTTTGTTGCTGTTATGATCTTTAAAAGCACTTCCCCCTAAAAGTAACCTTATAAATGCTTCTTCACGATCTAAATTCAACTTTTTCCCTTTAGGGACTCCAAAATATTCTAATGAATCCCACGAAATACTATGCTGCACATTCCGATCCGCAATCAGCTTCTTCTTCCCCTCTTCAACATCGACCATAATAAAATAAAAATCACCATCTGGATAAGCTGCCGATTCTGGTGGAATAAATGCTCCTACCGCTTTTCCTAGGTTAGAAAACTCCCCAACCTTATTATAAGTAGCTTTATAATGGCACCTAATTCGTTTTCCTACTTCTAGTGACTCAACATCCGTTACTTCATCGATATGGAAGACTCTGCCCTCTCCAACTTCCACTCCTGTAAAAACAAAAGGCTTATTCTCGAGTAGCTCAATCTCTACTTGATGCATGTGATCCTCTAATTCCTCACAAGTAAATACAACCTCACCATGTTCACACACATAGCTTTGTTTGATATTTTGATTTCTAGTTGAAAAAGTTTGCTCTATACCATCAATTTTGATAAGGATACTTGCTGCATAATCCTCTCTTGTACATGCCTTTACTTTAAGAGATGTTCCTTTAAAGTTAAATTTTATCGTTTCTCCTGTTTTCGCTGTTTGCTCGATTGGGAGCTGAGTTGCCTTTTTGCCATTTTTGACATCAATGATCGTTAAATAATCTCTTTCCCAACGACTGGAATAACGGAATACTCCACAATTACTTGGATAATTTATCGTTTCATTTTGACCTTCACTTAACTGTTTCTTAACAAATGGAGTCAATTCATTAAACATCAGTCGACACGCATTCATGTACAAACTTGATTCCTTTAGTAAGGAGCTAGCTTTGCTAAAGACATCTGGGATATGCTTTATTTCCTGTAGCCTGTCTACAAAAGTTTTATAAACATCTCGTGTAGCAGGTTGGATAATCACTTTCCCGTACTGATTAGACACAAATTGCTTAAAGGCTTTGTCGTATTCCACAAACCCTAGCTCAATCTTTGCACGGTTCTTTTGATTTAAGCTATGCTCTATGTTCTCCAAAGCAGCAAATACGTTGGAACAATCCTTCATAAATTGGATAATTGATTGATACATGCTTTGAATGGAGTCTTTCATTGTTAGATATCGGTCATTATTCTCATCTACATACCACTCTTCCTTCACTACTGCCGCTGTTAACTCTTCTGTTATGACTTGTTCAAGAGGAATGAAAGGTGCACCTTCAATCTTTGCACCATCTTTCGTCGTATTCGTAACATTCACATTTGCATATCGTTTTATATATGACTCGATTGAAAGTCTCATTTGGTTAAAGGCTGAGTTCGTTTTCACTTGACCACCATGCACATCTTCAACGTACAGACTTTCTTTTATATCCTTTTCCTGAAGCTCAGCTGATTCATTCCCTCGATTAATATCATTGGAATAATAAAGGTTCTCTCTAAAAGCAAAATTTTGCCCTACTAAAATAATTGAGCCCGCCTCTAATGTAGCCATTAGCTGTAATGTTACGATCGCAATAGAAAAAGCATCATCGATTTTCGGGATCGATTCATCTCTAGTAATGGCAGGAGTTACCGCATCTTGTGTTGTCACAAAGTGTAGCTTAGGGCCTCGATAATAATCTAACGTTTCAAACCCAACTGTCGTACCATAGATCATCGGTACAGATGAAATGTTCTTTTCATACATCGGTTTAAAAACAGTAAAGTTATGTGGCTGTGGATCATACGTACAAACAGCATCTGGCATAATGTCTTGAGCGATTAATGCTTTATTGGCAGAACCTACCGCGATTATATACGCTAGTTTCTTTTCTTTAATATAGCGCAAGTTTTCATACTCATCCTGTAATGAAGGGCCAGCTGAAACAATGAGAACCGGCTTTCCTTTAAACACATCCTTTTTTTCAAAGATATTAGGCGTGTTTAACGTAGTAGGTACGTTCATAAGGCTGTTTACCGTCCATCTTTTCCCAAAGAAATAATCCGCATTTCGTGAATAGCTTTTCAGCTGTACATAGTCTCTATAATTTGTTAAGAATTGCTCGTATTGGGACGGAAATATCCGTTCATAACTCGGAATAGGGATTAAAAGGACCTTTTTACTGATTTCTCTTGCAAACTGCTGAACAAATTGACTACCACTTTCTTGTGTCCATTCAATAAATAAATGCCTCATTTGTTGAATAGGTAACTCTGTTAGCTTCCGCTGATTCATAAAGTGGTAGAAAACAGCTGGGCTCGGTTCATATAAAGAGAAGGTTTTATTTGGCCATCGTTTCATAAATTCTTCTATATGATAACCAAACCCAATTCCATAAAATAAAACATGCTCGTATTGATCAACTTGGTCAGCATATTGCTCGATCCACTTATTCGCTTCATTTAATGGATCATATTTACTATGGAGGAACGTTTGACGTTCATTTGTTGTTATTTGTAGGGTAGGATAGCCTTTACGAGATTGGATCGATTCCATTGGTTCTTTTTTGAGTTGAGGTTCATACTTTTGTATTAATTCTCGGATGTAACGATAATGCTTTCGTAAGTATTGAATATTATCTACTAACATGTTAAACCTCCCGTACACTTCATCAGTATTGCAGTTTTATATCAATTGCTCCTCTATAAGCCACTTTCTAACCGTTTCTTTCGGGATAGCGTCCGAATCGCTTGGAAGCTGATAATGATTGGTGTTTCGCTCACCTTGATAAGAATTATTTTTTGATCCATATGGTGGTGGAAGAATGTACATTTCTTCAATTTCCGTTGCAATTCTCGATTCATCCTCTGTCATCAGCTCTTCATATCGCTTCTCACCAGGTCGTAAGCCTATCTCTTTTATTTCCACATTGTTATTGATTCTGCATGTCTTTGTTATCTCTTCAATCATCACTTCAGCTAGATGATGTAACTTAATAATAGGCATTTTTAATACGAATACTTCTCCACCTTGAGCAATTGCATTCGCTTTTAAAATTAACTGGATCGCTTGCGAAGGAGTCATCATATAACGAATCATCGAACCATCTGTAATCGTAATTCGTCCCTTTTCGACAATTTGCTTTTTAAATAGCGGAATAACCGACCCTCTTGAGCCCATCACATTGCCAAAACGAACAGATGAGAAAATCGTTTCTTTCGGTCCTTTTTGATATTGAGCGGCTGAAATTAACCGTTCAGCAGTGAGCTTTGTTGCTCCATATGTATTAGATGGAGCAATCGCTTTATCCGTACTTGTAAATAGAACACGCTTGACTCCATTTTCTAATGCTGCTTGTATGACATTTTGCGTGCCCAATACATTTGTTTTTACAGCTTCAAACGGGTTATATTCACAAGCTGGAACATGCTTCATCGCTGCTAGATGAAACACGTAATCAATATCCTCCATCGCTCTTGAAACCCTTTTCTCATCACGAATATCACCGATCAGATAGCGAATGTTCCGATACTCTTGAAACTGCTGTTGCATTTCAAATTGCTTATACTCATCCCGACTAAAGATCCTTATGACATCAGGGTTATACGTTAATAACTCTTGCAGTAAATGATGACCAATTGTCCCCGTACCACCAATAATTAATATCTTCTTTCCTTTATACATATAGAACACTTCTTTCTAGTTAGCTTCAGGACGAGTACCTATCTCATCAATCGTCTTCGTTGCCGTCGATTTCAATTGTTGCCAAGCAGGGAGAACCTCATAATTTATAATATCCGCAATCAAAATCGCATCTTTGTTTTCTACAGCCTCTAATAAAGTAGGGAGCTCTGATTCCATCGTCGTTAATGATTCGACATATTGCTCCATATACGGTACTTCCAAGTCAATTTGCTTAATAGATTGAACTAATTGAATGAGCCAATTCATTCCTTCGACTAATTGTCCGAATGTATCCCATGTTTGCTCTGTTGGGTTTTGATAAAACGCTTCAGATAACGCTTCAACTTCTGGTAATGCGCCCGTGAGATAGACTTCTGTCGTTTGAATCGTTTCGATTAAAATTTCTTTCTTTGTTCTCATAACGACTGTAATTTCTTTCACTGAAGCAATATGTTCCACTAAATAAGCATCATGATTCTCATAAACCTCAGCTTGATCTACTTCTAAATGACTAAAAAATTCATCTGATTGCTCAATCATGTCATTAATTTTCTTGAAAACATCCTCTAATACCGATATTTCATTATTATATTGATACGTTTCGTCATAAATCTTCAATATCATAAAATAACCCTCAACTTTCTACACTCTTCTACTTATTATATCGTCATTTAGACTTAGAAGTTTAGCCTTAAAGAAAAGGACTTCCTGTCAATTACTGGACCATTCATTGCATATAAAAAAGACCCTGTAAAAATACAGAGTCTTTTTCAACCAATAATCGATTATCCAAGAAGTTGAAGAACTGATTGTGGTTGTTGGTTTGCTTGT